>JAFVSF010000049.1 GCA_017503885.1 Clostridia bacterium | reverse complement strand
TTTGCAACTTCTTCCATAAAGATTTTGAACGATCCCTCTACTACGTAAGGAGTGTTCTTATCGTCTTTATTGCCAACTATCGTAGAATTTAAAGCCTTTACGTTGTTGTAAGATTCTTGAATAACGTCACCAATTCTTATATCGTCTATCATTTCGATAACCATCGATGGATCCATGATAGCAGCAACTAAATACAAGAAGTAACTTACTGGTATGTTAAGTACGGTGTTCATAACGCCTTCAACAACAGTGCCACCTTTATACCACTTGCCGTCTTCATATCTGTACGCACTCAAGAAATATCCTATAAATACCTTATCTGTAATGTTGAGGATATAAGCAATCGTAGGATCACTGCTCATTGCGTTAGTTACGTCGGTCTTTAATCCCATAAGAACGTCAACGAATTCTGCTATGCAAATATCGAGGAGCATATCTACACCCTTGTTTCCAAGAGATGCAGTTTCTTTGCCGATAACGTCTGCTACGTATTGAAGAAGAGTCTTATCTGCCGTAACTTTATGTATAAACGCAGAAATGTCTTCTTTACCGTGTTTTTCAACTATGTCTAATATATCGTTAACAGAAATTGCTAAAATGTCGCCAACGATTGCAGGAAGAGCCTTGCCGTTAAACGTAACGGTAGGTAATCCCATCTTTGTAGTTCCTTCGCCTACGTCCATACCAGGTATAGCGTCAGGAATATCTGCAAGTGTAATATCGCCTAATACTTCTACAACTATGTCTTTTACGGCAGTTTTTTCGCTTACCCAATGGATAACGTTTGAAACGGATACGCCGAAAATAGCTTGTAAAAGAGCAGAGTCTTCTGCCTTAAATTTAACAAGGTCAAATATATCGCCAACGGCTATTGCACCTAAATGCTTGTCAACAACTTCTAACGTAGTTAATTCTTTTTCGATAAAGTCAATCAATAAAGTATCGATTTCTACGCCACAAATCTTTTGTAAAAGAGTCTTTTCACTTTGCGAAATTGCAGGTACGAAAGATATGAGGTCGCCAAGCGTTACGTCGTCGAATACGCTTACTGCAAATTCTTTCTTTTCTTGGGCAGTCTTGGTCTTGTCTAAAGCCAAGGTGTTAATAGCCTCTAAAACGTTTAAGTTAAGAACGTTTACAAGTGCCTCGTATTCTATCTTATCTCCATTTTGTTTAAACCAATTTTCACCGTCGCCGGTAATGCCTAATAAAGTGATGTAATCGCCAAGTTTGTTGTCTAAATTTACAACCTTGTCATTTAAAAGCGTGTCAAGTTTGTTTTCTTCACCGTTTACTAAAACGTCGATAACGTCAACTACAACGCTATCTAAAATATCGGTTAAACCTTTACCGAGAGATTTGCCATTTGCTAAAGCATATACTCCATCGTCGCCTGGTTTCATATTTACGATAGGAGCAATAAAGTCGCCTAAAGTAGCGTCGCCGTATACAGACTTAAGAACTTCAACTAATTCAAGTTTTTTGCCAGCAACAACGTCGAAAATTAAATCTATGTAGAACTCGTATTTAGCGTTGAACACTGGATCGAGTATTCCACTGAGCTGAGGAAGAACTTTCATAGTGAGAGAGTTCTCTTCTGCAAACTCGGTTAAAATGTTTCTAAACGTTTCGCCGAAAGCAACGTGACCTAAGAGGTCTTTAAGTTCGGTACGAATAAACTCTGCGTCTACTTTGGTTTCGCCGTTTACTATGCTAATAACGTCGCCTACTGTGAAATCCCATTTGCACAATGCAACTAAAAGTCCGTTTGGAGTTTCTCCCTCTTTAGTCGATGGGAAAACTTCGCCGTCACGGTCATAGCCCAACGCAAGCGAGAATACGTCGCCAAGCGTTACTCTCTTTAAAATAGATTTTACTAACTCTTTAGTCGTTCCTTCTTCGTCAGAAAGAAGTTGTCCTAAAGTTAAATCAAGCATTTCGCTTACTGCACCGTACGCCATTCTGTTTTCAGAAAGTTTCCAGCCGTTTTCAAGTCTTTGTCTATTTAATACTTCGCCAAGAGGTATATCTTTTATAACCTCTTTGAGGTTAAATGGATGGTTTTTATCTAAACCTGCAACTACCTCGTATATCTTGAGGTTAAGTATGGTGTTAAGTCCGTTTTCAACGGCTTCGCCTTTAATAGAATATTGAACGTATTCGCCCTTGTCTTCGCCTTGAAGATTCTTCATAAAGATAACCATTACTTCACCAATGGTGAGGTCTGGGAATAAGCCTTCAACTATCGATGCGTAAGAGAATCCGTCAGAGCCTAACTGTTTCAATGCGGCAAAGATACCACCGAAGTTCATATCGTAGAGAATTGAAGCAATTCCACCAACTTCTTGACCGTCTTTTTGCCAGTTGCCGTTTTCTTTTTCTGCGCCTACGAGGTCACCTACGGTTGCACCTGCAAGAGCACCTTCTAATACTGCGACTAATTTGTCGATATCAACTTTTTCGCCACCTAAACTGTCTGCAACGTCTGCCATCTTAATGCTGAGAAGGTTTTGCATAAACGCATTTACCTTTTGTCCAGCCTTTTCGCCGTCTTTATAAACGTATTTGCCGTCTTCGCCAAGTTCTACGCCGAATAATTCGCCAAAACCTTCGCCAAGAGTGAGGTCGCCACAGCTTACTGATATTACTTCAACTAAATTTTGACGAATATTGTCAAGCGATAATTCGCTACCTTCTTCGCCTACTATATCTTCAATGGAGATGCTAAAGATAACTTCTAAGAATTGTGATACAGGTTTTCCCTCTTTGTCCACCCATACGCCGTCTTCGTTCTTATAACCGAGCATTTCAAAAACGTCGCCGAGTGTTACGTCGCCGAGAACTAAGAGTGCGTTATGTATTTTTTCAGCGACAGGTGCGTCGCTCGTGAGAACGTGATAAAGGGTTGTAAGGTCTAAAGATGCAAGAGATTCCATAAGACCACCAACAGGTACTAAGTTGCCCTCTTCATCCTTTTTAAGCCAATTACCCTCTTCGTCTTTTTCATAGCCGAGAATTGCACCGAGCTTGATATTATCTAAAAGTTTGTCTACTACGAACTTGTAAGAGCCTGACTCAACGTCCTTTTCAAACAACTCGTTTAATTGAATGTTGTTGAGGAGGTTATCCATTTTGCCTGCAAGTTCATTTTCTTCGCCTAAAACAGAACCTAAAAGTTCGCCTACGGTCATATCTCCGATAGACGACAATCCACCCTCTACGAACTCGTCGCCAACGGTGGTCTTGCCGAGTGCTACGTTAATAAACGAACCGAACTCGACGTTTGCTATTAAGTTAAGGAATTCTGGCGAGCCGTCTTTCGCTTGGTATTTGCCGTTGCCAACGTCTTCAAACATAGAAGGGAGAACACCACCAAGTTTGATTTCGCTAAGAGCAGACAATAATCCAAGTTGACCGGTAACCTCGTCTTTAGCCATAAGCTGTCCTAAACTGTAACTGCGAAGTTTATCTCTCTCTGCTTTTGCAAGGAAAGATTCTTCTGGTATAAAGCCAAGAACTGCTCCCATTGGTAAATCGGTCATAAATCTCGCAAAGCCCTCTTCCGAGAAAAGAGTGAATAACGAAACTGACTCAAGGTCTGCAATAAACTGCTTATCGTTTTCGTCGATAAGAGGCTTATCGCCACCAAGTCCGTTGATAAGACCGATAACGTCTAAACCGTATTTTTCCTTAAGGTCGGCAATCGTATAATTTTCTGGAGCAGTAGAACCTTGTTGGAGAAGGTCTAAAATGTCTTCAACAGAGAAATCTCCGACTTGACCGAGCTGTTCTTCCTTGCCTGGGGCAACAATGTTGCCGACAGGAAGTTCGCTGTACATGTAGTAGCCTGCCGTTACTACGGTTGCCAAGATCGACGATAAACCAAGTATCGCGCCGAGCAATAAGCACACTACCTTCTTAAAAATTTTGCCCATAATGCATCTCCTGTTGCTTATGATTGATCGCTTTTTCGCACGCAACTGTGCGTAAACGTGTTTTTATTATATTTATAATAATATATTTTGTCAATTTGTTATTTAAGATTTTTTCAATTTTTTTATAAATTTGATAAACTTTTTTGCAAATAATTTATTTTCAATTTACTTTTCTACCAATAAAGGTTTTTTCTTTGCAACGGGCAAATTTTTCAAATGGCTTGATTTTTTAAAAAAAATGAATTATACTCAAACTATAAACGCTAAAAAGCGACACGAAAGCATAAGATAGGTATACAAATGATTCACTTTATTATCAACCCAAAAGCGAATAGGGGAAAAATTAGTAAAAGGGTAGTCGTTTTAGAAAAACTTTTACACGAAAAGAACATTGAATACGCTTTGCACTATACTACGGCTAGAGGCGTAGCAACCGAGCTTGCTCGTGAATTTTCAAAAGAACCTGAAAGCGTAGTAGTTGCCGTTGGTGGCGACGGCACTGTAAACGAGGTATTAAACGGAATAAATACCGAAAACGCTAAATTCGGTATAATTCCTAGTGGTACGGGCAACGATTTTATCACTTGTGCTAAAATTCCTACCGACGTTGAAAAAGCGTTAGACCTTATACTAAACGGCGAGGCAAAACCTACCGATTTTATGGTATGCGACGGAGTAAGGGGGCTTAACGTTATCGGCACGGGCATTGACGTTGACATTTTAAACCGTTGCAGAAAATCTAAAATTTTAAGAGGAAAATTGCAATATCTAGCATCGCTTATCATAAGTCTTATAAAATTTAAATTTTATAAATTTTTCTTTGAGAAAGACGGCGAAAAACTTGAAAAAGAGGGTTTAATAGTCGCCGTTGGCAACGGCTCGCAATTTGGTGGAGGCATTAGAATTTGCCCTAAAGCGATTATCGACGACGGCGAACTCGACTTCGTAGTTGTAGGCAAACTTAAAAAGAGGAAGATTCCGGGAGCGTTCATAAAACTTATGAAAGGCAGGATTTTAGAACTTGATTTTACTTCTTTCGAGCGAAAAGAAAGAGTGCAAATCGATTTTGATAAACCAGTTACAATACAAATTGACGGCGAATTATACGACGGTATAAAATTTGACGTAAGCGTAGTAAAACACGGAATAAATATTTTTAGACCATAATTAAAAGATAAAAGCCCCGATTTTTTTCGAGGCTTTTAATTTATATTTGGCTATTTACTGGTAAAATATGCCAATAATCGACTTATAGGGGCATATTTTAATAATTTTAAGCGATAAACAAGGCGGTTGCAAGATTTTACAACCGCCTTTTATTTTTTATAAATTATGTCTTCTTCAGCTCATTTAGAGTGACATTTAAAGGTTTAGATGCGAGCAAGACAAGGCTCGCAAGGAATTGACGGATGGGATAGACCTTGTTGGTCATACCAGTCGTAAATTATCTTGCAGAAACGCAGTATTGCGACGCAGATAAACCTTTAAGATTAAAGAAACTTAAAGACTTGCGATGCGTATAGGGCAAGCTTGCTGTCTTGCTCGGCGGTGCCACCACTAACGCCTATTGCTCCTACTACTTCCCAACCTACTTTTAACGGCTCGCCACCACCTAGGAAGATAAGTGATTGCTCGGTTTCAAGCCCCTTTAAAGAGCCTTCAACCTTTATTTCGTTGCATAGTTTAGCAGTGCTCATTTTTACTGCTGCAGAGGTGTACGCCTTTTTAATTGCAACGTCAAAACTTACCAAATAAGCATTGTCCATAACTTCTACAAGAATTGGTCTTCCTTGAGCGTTTGCAATCGCAACTACTGCTTTAAGACCGATTTCTTCGGCTTTTTCTCTTACTTTTTGAGCAAGTGCACGTGCTTTTTCTAAAGTTATTTCTTTGCCGTTTGTAACACGTTTTATAACTTCGTTATAAATTCTTTCTAATTCTTTTTCGTTTGGCTCAGCTTCTAAAGGAGTTATAGCATTTTCGCCTACGATTTTAGATATATCGCCTTTTTCAAAGTCATAGTCAATTCTACGTGCTAAAATATAAAGATAGTCCGAAAGTCTATTTATATATTTTTTGATAGAACCATCAACGCCAAATTTTTTATCTAACGTAATAATTTCACGTTCTAATCTACGACAAACCGAACGTGCCAAATCAAGCCTTGCAGAAAGTTCGCATTTTCCTGGAAGAATAAACGCCTTTTCTCTATCAAACGAGTTTTCAGTCTTATCGATTTGTTCTTCAATATATTTTATATCTTTTTCTGTTGGAAGATACTCCCTCTTTTGTGGGAAAGTTATTGCCGAACCAATAGAGAAGAGTTTTGTCTGCAAATCTTCTAATTTTTTAGTTAAAATAGGACACGTAACGATAGCTCGACAGTTACCAATAAAACTGACGAGTTCGTCAATACATCCGAGAACTTCAAATCTCTCGTCTGCCTTTGAAATTTTCATACCCGACGCAAGAGTAGTAAAACCTCCGTCGCCGTTTCCTGTATAAATTTTCATATATGTCCTTTTCGTGCTACCAAGCACTATTTTTTGCTAATTTTTGTAAAAAGTGGGGCTATAAGTCGATTAGCAACGTGACGTTGCATCCGTGTATACTAAATAAAAAGGGTTAACGCAAGTAAAATAAGGTTCACGACGTGGCACAAGACACATAATTATTGCGCCATTTTACCTTTGTAAAAAGTGTATTCAAGGGTTAGAAACAAGTTAGGCGAGGCTCGGGTGCTAAAAACGTTGCATCTTTTTGACTCTTTAAAGCGAGTTTTAAAGACTTAGATGCGAGCTAGCCAAGGCTCGTGAGCTTGAAAAGACTTGGTAGACCTTGTTGGTCACCAAGATTTTGAAAGCGAAACAGTTAACGCTGGCTAGCGAAGTATATAAGGCTTTAAAATTTAACCGCCGATTTGACCTTTTAACCCACACGAATTCACTATCTCTAAAAGCTTATTCATATGCTCTTGTGATGGTGGCTCTATATGGGAGAGAGTGTATTCTCTGCCAAGACCTTTGTATTTATCTGTTCCTATACGATGATATGGAAGTAAATGCATTTCTTCAACGCCTGGAAGACTTGCTGCAAATTTCGCTATTGCTCTAATTTCTTCCTCGGTATCGTTAAAAGTTGGAATTACAGGCGTACGAATAATAAGTTTTACTGGAGAACGTGCAATTTTTTGTGCATTTTCTAAAATCTTATCGTTATATTGACCTGTAAAAGCCTTGTGTTTTTCACTATCCATATGTTTTATATCCATAAGGTATAAATCAAGATGAGGTAAAATGCGTGATATTACCGAAAAATCGGCAAAGCCCGTAGATTCCATAGCCGTATTTATGCTATGTTCGTGGGCAAGTGCCAAAAGTGCCTCGGCAAAATCGGGTTGAGTGAGCGATTCTCCACCCGAAAGGGTAAGCCCTCCACCCGAACGCTTATAATATACGGTATCTCTTTCGACCTCGCTGATAATTTCGCCTGCAGTAACGTCACGGCCAACGGTTTTTACCTTGCCGTTTAACTCCATCTTCTCAATCTCGTAAGACTGAGATTCTGGGTTACAGCACCAACGACAACGAAGACGACAACCCTTTAAAAAGACTATCGTTCTAATTCCCGGTCCGTCGTGTACGGAAAATCTTTGAATATCGAAAATTCTACCCTTAACAGCAGAATAATCCATCTATTAGAAACCTCCCTGTTCGGTACGGTTGATAATGTCTTCTTGTAAAGACCTAGAAAGTGAAGTGAAAAGTGCCGAATAACCTGCTACACGTACAACCAAAGACTTGTATTTTTCAGGATTCTTTTGAGCATCACGTAAAGTTTCACGACTAACAACGTTAAATTGCATGTGGCTACCCTTTCTATCAAAATAGCCTTGAACGAGTGATACGAAATTCTCTAATCCGTGTCTACCCGCAAGGGCAGTTGGGTGGAATTTCATATTGAAAAGCGTTCCGTTACTTGCAATAAAGTGGTCGAGTGTAGAAACCGAGTTGCAAGATGCAGTAGGGCCTTTTACGTCTCTACCAGCAGAAGGGGAAACCCCGTCTGCAACAGGGGTAAATGCAAGTCTACCGTCTGGGGTTGCACCCGTTTGAGCACCAAGAGGAACGTTTGCAGATACTGGATATAAACCTGCTTGATATCTTCCGCCTCTTGGGTTTTCGTATTTTTCAACTTCTTTAGTATATACGTACGCAACCTCTCTTGCTAAAGCATCTACTTCTCTATTATCGTTACCGAACTTTGGAAGTGCCTCTATATCAGCAAGTAATTTTGCGTAGAAATCTTTCTTCTCTTGTGGGCAATTATTAGTGATAATCGACTTATAGATGGACTTAACGTCTTCTTCACTAACGTTTTTACCCTTGTTGGCAAGCTCTTTAACAACGGTTATGGTAAGCTTTTCGCCCTTGTGAGAATCCATATCTTTGCCGTAGTTATTTTCAAGTGCCTCTTTAAAATCTTTAAGCGTATATTTTTGTTCGTCGAATACGAGTGTCTTTATCGCCCACATAGCGTCTGCCATGTTTGCAATGCCAAAGCCTTGAGGACCTGTAAAGTTGTAGATTGCTCCACCTTCTTGCACACTCTTACCAGATTTGATACAATCGTCTACCATACAAGAAAGGTATGGAAGAGGACATCTTTCTGCGTGAGCAACGTCGATAGCGTTGTCTGCGTTTACAAGTAATGATACAAAATAATCTGATTGGGCCTTGTACGCCTCGTAAAATTCGCCAAACGTTTGCATATCTTCAACGTTGCCAGTTTTGATACCAACTTGTTTGCCGTTTTCAAAACCGTTTTTAAATACCATTTCGAGTGGGCGACACATATTGAAGAACGCAGCGTCATGCCATCCGTCAGTTTTGCCTGCTACTTGAGGCTCTACACAGCCTATAATATTATATTTTCTCGCATCTTCAAGGGTAAGACCTCTAGACATAAGCGATGGAATTATAACCTCGTCGTTATAATAAGCAGGGAAACCAATGCCCGTACGAGTAAGTTCTGCAGCACGAAGAAGGAAAGCCCTTGGAGAGCCGTTCCAAACTCTAACCGAGAAAGATGGTTGAGGAAGGAAAACGTGCTCGGTTGCAGTTATCGACATAAACGACAAGTCGTTAGTAGCGTCGTGGCCGTGCTCGTCTTGTCCACCTGCGATAAGGTTTTGGAAAAGACTGTATCCTGCAAAACCCTCTGCCGACGCTTCATCTCTAACCTTAAGGAAGTCGTTAAGCTTAAGCCATACTAAATCCATAAGTTCTTGAGCTTCTTCTCTAGACATACCCTCTTTTCTACTCTTTAAATAGTATGGGTACATATATTGGTCGAATCTACCTGGAGAAATTGAGTGTCCACTAGATTCCGTTTGTATTAAAAGTTGAACAAACCAAAAACTTTGGCAAGCCTCGTGGAAGTTTCTCGCACCAAATTCAGGAACACGTTCACAAGTTTCGGCAACCTTTATAAGTTCGGCTCTTCTAGTAGAATTAGCCTCTTTTTCTCCCATTTCTCGTGCCTTTTTAGCATATCTATTTGCATAGCGAATAACTGCCTTACAAGATAAAATCATAGCATCTAATAAAGTACGCTTTTTGCAATAATTTCCGTCGCCTACCTTGATTTTAGCAATTTCTTCTTCTATTTCTTTAATAATTCCTGCATAACCAACTTCTAAAACTCTATCGTACTTAACCGTTACGTGACCGATACCGTTGTAGAAATAGTTACCTGGGGTAAACATATTGGCTTCCATAGCAGTGAGAGTTTCTGGAGCCATGTAGGAAGTAGCAAGCTCGGAAGTCGTCTTGCCTTTCCAATATTTATAAACCTCGTGAAGAGTCTTCTTCGTTTCTTCAGAAATATAGAATGGGTCTGCAGATCTCGTTGCCAAAGTGTCAAATTCAGCCTCTACCCACTCGAAAGAATATTCGGGGAATACTTGACAACCTCTTGAATGCACGGTTGCCGCACCGACTATAAGTTCGTCGTCACGGATGGTTACTGGAATATTGTCAAGAATATGTGCAAAAGCCTTTGCCCTTCTCGTATAGATAGGCTCGCCCTCTGTCTTTTTGTATGACTCTGTAAGTAAAACGGCTCTGTCAGCCTCGATTTGAGGCATTTCACTGAGCATTTTTTCTTTAATACGGTCAATTCTTGGTGATTTTGCAATTTTTTCCGAATAAAATTCTGCCATAAATATATCCTTTTCTTGCTAATTTAACTTGCCAAATTTTAAAGCAAGCGATACTTTCACAAGATAATTTTCCATTATGCTACTAACATTATATATAATAATTTTTTCTTTGTCAATAGATTTTTTGTTTTTTGTTGTTTTATTTGCAAAATTTTTTATCGACATTTATTTCACATTTTTGCATAAAAGCACAAAACCCCTTTATTTATAAGGGATTTTACAAAATTTACAAAGTTTTTTAGATTTGGAAAAACCTAGCAAAACCACAACAATACTAAACAAACAACAGTTTTGATTTTTTTATTTTACTGGCAAAAGAGCCGTTCCACGTGGAACTCAAGCCTTTGCCATAAAAGAGATAAACCTAAGGAATATTTTTTAATAAAATGAATACAATTTTTTAAAGAGGGTAGCTTTTAAAAAGTACTAGCAAAGTAATAAAACCCTTTAATTTTGAGCTGTTTTTTTATTGCAAGTACTTCTTTTAAGTGAAAACTGTGTAAAAAAATAGATAATTAAAAAATTTATTTGTCTTTTAAATAGGTTTATGATACAATAACTATACGTGTGCGTGAAACACCGTGAAACTAGGGAGCGTGACGGCAACGTGACGTTGCATCCAATTTAATTTGATAACTACATTAGAAAAATTAAGTTTAAGCGACTAGTTGCGAGGGAGACAAGGCTCGCTAAACGATATCGGATGGGATAGACCTTGTTGGTTATACCAGTCGAGAGCGTATAACAAACATAATAATACTTTAGAAAAATTGAGTTTGAATTGGTAGATACGAGTAAATGAAGGCTCGTGAGCCCGAAAAGATTTGGTTGACCTTGTCGGTCACCGAAGTTTTGAGGGCGAAACAGTAAACGCACTTTTACGAAGTATATAGCAAGTCAAACAGGAGGTATAATGAAAAAATCATCCAAATCCACCATAATTGTAATACTTTTGGTGGTCGCTGCATTGGCATTTTTATTTATAATGCTTTCTTCTAACTTTACGGTTAATAAGGTTAGAACAGAAGAATTTTTTAACCAAGCAGGTATTACTTACGAGGACAAGGTAATTAAGGACAAGGACGGCAACGCTGTCGAAATAAAGGAAAACGTTGCAGTTATAGATAAAAGTGTAATCGTTAAAAATGATAAAAATCAAGAAATTGAAGCTATTGTTATCGACGTATACACTTTAAAGGGCTATAAATACGAGATAAATAAGATTACAGGCACAAAAAAGCTCGTTCAAATTTACGAGGCTCATCTTTACCCAACGTCTTTATACGAGGAAGAATTAGAGCTTTTAAAGAAAAACGGCACGGTTGTTGACTGTACCGACCCAAATGCAGGCTCGTTCTTCTCAAGCATGCTTATGCCTTTACTCTTACTTGCTTTAGGCGTAGTTGCGTTTTTCTTCTTAACACGCCAGGTAAACGGCGGTGGAAAGGGTGCGATGGATTTTGGTAAGACCAAGGCAAGAGTAAACCAAAATATCAAGGTAAGATTTTCTGACGTTGCAGGCGCAGAAGAGGAAAAGGAAGAGCTTCAAGAGGTTGTTGAATTCCTTAAAAGCCCAAGAAAATTCTCTCAACTCGGTGCAAAAATTCCTAAGGGCGTGCTCCTTGTAGGTCCTCCGGGAACAGGTAAAACTCTCTTTGCAAAGGCAGTTGCGGGCGAGGCAAACGTTCCGTTCTTCTCTATAAGCGGTTCGGACTTCGTTGAAATGTTCGTCGGCGTTGGCGCAAGCAGAGTAAGAGATCTTTTCAATATGGCTAAAAAGAGTATGCCTTGTATAGTCTTTATCGACGAAATCGACGCAGTCGGCAGACACAGAGGCTCGGGTATCGGCGGTGGAAACGACGAAAGAGAACAAACTCTTAACCAGCTTCTCGTTCAGATGGACGGCTTTGAGGCTAACGAGGGTATTATCATCATCGCTGCGACAAACAGAGCCGATATATTAGACCCCGCGCTTATGCGACCGGGCAGATTTGACCGTCAAATCTACGTCAATATGCCGGACGTAAGAGGCAGAGAGGCTATACTTAAGGTTCATTCAAGAAACAAACCGCTTGCTCAAGACGTCAACTTTAAAACACTTGCAAGAATGACTGCAGGCTTTTCGGGTGCGGACATTGCAAACCTTATGAACGAGGCTGCAATTCTCGCTGCAAGAAAAAATGAAAAGGCTATAACAAACGTAGACCTCTACGAGGCTATAAACAAGGTTATTATCGGTCCTCAAAAGAAGTCAAGGCTTGTTACCGAAACGGATAAGAGAATTACCGCTTATCACGAGGCAGGTCACGCAATACTTGCAAGACTTCTTCCTAACTGCGACCCCGTACACGAGGGTTCGATTATTCCAAGAGGTATGGCTGCAGGCTACACCATGACAAGACCCGATAACGACGATAACCATATCGAGAAAAACAAGCTTTTAGACGATATAGTAATGACTCTTGGCGGTAGAGTTGCCGAAGAGCTTATCATTAAGGATATATCCTCGGGCGCGTCTAACGACATCAGCGTCGTAACAGACAGAGCAAGAAAAATGGTTACCGAATGGGGTATGAGCGAAAAGCTTGGACCTGTAAACTACGGTGACGGCGACCAAATCTTCCTCGGCAGAGATATGCAGACGAAGGCAGGCTATAGCGAGGCAACAGCAACTATTATCGACGAGGAAATTCAGGCAATTATAAGAAACGCGCATAAAAAGGCAAGAGAGCTTTTATCCGCCAATAAGAATCTTCTCGATACAATGGCAAGGCTTTTGATTGAAAGAGAAACCATTTATCAAGAAGAGGTCGACCTCATTATGGAAGGTAAGGACGTTGCTACCATTATAGAGTTTATGGATAAAAGACAGTCCGAAAGGGATTCCAATCCGTTTAAAAAGGCTGAGGTAAAGGCAAATGAAGAGGCTAAATCTACCGCCCCTGCGGAAGAAAAGCCCGTTGCCAATGCCGAGCAGGAAAGCATACCTGCTCAAGGCCTGGAAGCAACTGAAGACGCTACTGCTTCAAGTGATGTTTCCGAAAGCAAGGCTGAGGAATCAACCTTGGAGGAAAGCCCGAAAAACGACGAAAATAATCAATAATCAACCTATAGGCCGACGGAAAACCCGTCGGCTATACGGTTTTTATGAGAAAAGTATATAGCTTAAGGCTTATTAGTTTTTTATTTTCCGTTTAGTTTTACTTTGCGCCGTTCTTATAGAAAGGGCTATAAAAAATATATTTTTTAAATCTTATAGGTGATATTAAATGGCTAAACAGCTTACCTTTGACGAGCACGGGCTTATAACCGAAAGCGAGCTTAA
>JAFVSF010000048.1 GCA_017503885.1 Clostridia bacterium | reverse complement strand
TCTGTTGAAGAAATGGCAGAAAAAACTGACGTTAGCAAGGAAGAATATATTAGATGCGAAAATGGGGACTCTGACCTTAACTTTGCTTTTATTTATCGTTGCGCTCAAGCTTTTAACGTTGACGTTACGGATATTATCGAGGGGCGTAGTCCTAAATTAAGGTCTTACACCTTAACTCGTAAAGGCGAGGGGCAGAGAATCGAAAAGGCACATGGTATGACCTATTATTCTTTGGCTTCAAAATTTTCCAATAGAATTTCTGAACCACTATACGTTGTTAGCAAGTATAATGAAGATGATTTAGATAAGCCTATTGAGTTGACTACTCATATAGGTCAAGAGTGTGATATCGTAGTTGAGGGTTCTCTTAAAGTTCAAGTAGGCGAACATACGGAAATACTTAATCCTGGCGATAGTATTTATTATAATAGCTCTACGCCTCACGGAATGAGGGCTGTTGGCGGAAAAGATTGTATTTTTTACGCAATGGTTTTAAACCCTATCAAAGATGCGTCTAAACTTAACAAAGCGGAAATTATCGGCGCAGAGCCTGTTTCTATTAAAAAGGGTAACGACGGAGTTTATAAAAAATTTGTCGAAACGGTAGAAGATGAAAACGGCACGCCTATTTCAATTAAATTCCACAATGAAGATAAGTTTAACTTTGCTTTCGATATAGTTGACGAACTTGCAAAATGTAATCCGAATAAACTTGCTATGCTACATATTTCCTCTAGCAAAGAAGAAAGGCGTTTTACTTTTGAAGATATGAGCAAGCTTTCTAATCGCGCGGCAAACTACTTTAAGTCTGTTGGTATTAAAAAGGGCGATAAGGTTATGCTTGTTTTAGGTAGGCACTATCAGTTTTGGTATGCTATGCTCGGTTTAAATAAAATCGGTGCAATTGCTATTCCTGCAATGAGTCAACTTTTAGAGCACGATTTTGAATATCGCTTTAACGCTGCACAAGTTAGTGCTATTATTTGTATGGAAGAGGGTATTATTGCAGAACAAGCGGAAAAAGCTATGGCAAAGTGCCCTCAAGTTAAACATAAATTTATAGTTGGCGGTTCTCGTGAAGGCTGGCGTAATTTTGACGAAGAATTTGCCCTTTACAGCACTCGCTTTGAAAGGACAAAAGACTCTCCTTGTGGAGATGATATTATGCTTATGTTCTTTACGTCTGGCACTACCGGATATCCAAAAATTGCCGCACATAATTTCAAGTATGCGCTTGGACATTTCCATACGGCAAAATATTGGCACAACGTTAATTCTGATGGTTTACACTTTACAATTTCCGATACGGGTTGGGCAAAAGCAATGTGGGGTAAACTTTACGGTCAATGGCTCTGCGAGGCTGCTACCTTCGTATATGATTTTGAAAAGTTTAAGGCAGAAGATATTCTTCCACTCTTTGCAAAATATCATATAACGACTTTCTGCGCACCTCCAACAATGTTAAGAATGTTAATTAAGGAAGATATTTCTAAATATGATTTATCTTCAGTTGAACATA
>JAFVSF010000005.1 GCA_017503885.1 Clostridia bacterium | reverse complement strand
CCACATACCATAAGGACGCAAGAGAGTAAAAGTGTTAAAATCTTTTTCATAGTTTTTGTCTCCTTTTCTTTTGATTACGCCTATATTATACTGTGCTAAAAAATTTCCAACTATCACTTTTAAGTTTAGTCAATGTAAAGTTTATGTAAACTTGGATTTTTTGCAAAGAAAAAGAACTCGGATAAAAATCCAAGTTCTAATTTCATTTGACCGCTTGAAAGTGCAATTATATAATGTTTATAAAAATCTCTATGGGATAAGCTCTATTTTGCTATCCTTTTGTAAGATTGAAATTCCTTTTGGAGACACCATAAGTTAACGGCTTTTAGTTTTAGTCATTTAAAAGATTGTTTTTAGCATCTTGCTTTTTGAAGTATCTCATTGCAATTATAACTACGATTGCTCCGAGAAGAGGGAAGATTGCAGTTACGAGCATTCCTGCCTTTAAGCCTATTTGTTCAGCTGTTAAGCTTAATTTTGTTGCGATTGTAATACCTAATGAACTTGTTGAAACCGTATCGGTTACTATTCCTAAAAGTTGTGGGGCAATAGATGCTCCTAAATCTCCACCCGCCGCCATAAGAGCGTAAGCGGAAACACCAAGTTTTGGCATTTTTTCTTCCATCATAATAAGTGTTCCCGGCCAAAGCATTGCAGTAAACGCTCCCGTCAAAACGCAGGCTATAAATACTGGAATGGTGTTTGTAAAAAGACCTACGACAAGGTAGCAACAAGTAGCACCAATCATACCTATAAGTAAGGTTTTAAATATGTTTTTGCCGAATTTTGCATATAAAATTCTAACTAAACCAAGTAGTATTGCAAATAATGCAAGTCCTAAAATATCGCCTAGTGCTTTGTCAATTTTAAGGGAGTTTTCCATAAAACTAGAAATCCAGTTAGACATTGCGTTTTCGGCACACGCGCCAAAGAATATACACGCAACACAAAGGATTATTCCTGTGGTATTAGTTCTAGACCTACCCTCCTTAATTGCAGAGTGGTCTGCACTCATTTCTGGCATTGGAGATATCGCAAAAAGAACAGCGGCAACTATTGGTAATAATGCAAATAAAATTACAAGCCACATCCAATTTTCCGTGCCGAAAATCTTTAAAAATCCCGTGCTAACCGTTGCTACGAAAAATACTCCAAACGCATAAAGCGAGTGTAAGGTACTCATATCTCTTTGAGGATTGTCCGATGGGAGTGCTGCAATAGTAGGGCTTAAAAGAACTTCGGATAGCCCTGCAGAAACAGAGAAAATTACCGTGCCAATAAGCAAACCTAAATAGGCAATATTAGGGAAAAACGTAGGTATAAGTGCGTAAAGTAGTAGTCCTAACGTTGTGACAAGTGGCATTGTTTTAACTATAACATTGTGGTTGAGTTTGTGCGAAAAAGCCGTAAAAAACAAGTCGACGGCAAGTTGCGTGCAGAAGTTTACAAGAATAAGCGTGCCAAGTAAGGTGTAAGAGATTCCGAAGGTATTTCTAAACGTTACGAAAAGTAGTGGTGGCAAGCAAAATACAGACGACATTGTAAAATATGCCGAAAAGCAAGCAAATTTTGTTCTTTTAAAGTTTTTCATAAATAGTCCTTTTAATCAATCATTATTTGTCTAAGAGAATCTATCTCTTCCTTAGTTACGCCTATTGAAAAGAGTAAGTTTTCAGTTTTTTCTAAAACAGTTTGCCCACCCTTTGAGTTGAGCAAGTTCATAAATTTTCCCCAAAGAGGCTCGGTCCAATTACTTTTAGTACTTCTTATCGTGTAGTAAGAAAAAGTGGTAAATTCATAGTCTTCTATAAGAGTTTGCTCATCAACTCCGAGTAAAGCGTTTACAAGATAGCATATAGTTCCCGTTCTATCTGCACCACCAGTACAATGAATATAAATAGGGTAGTTTTTTTCGTCTGCTAAAACAGAAAATAGTTTTTTTACGTTTTGGGCGTAATCTACGGTTATAGCGTCGTATCCGTGTAAGGTTGCGTATATAAGGTTGGCGTTAGGTATCGCACTATCATCTCCATTTTCAGCCTCTTCACGCCCACGCAGGTCTATTTCTGTCTTAATGTTTAAAACCTCACTCATATATTTTTTACCACTACAGGTAAGCCCTATAGTCTCGTTATCTTTACAAGGCGAAAGCGCACCCCCACGGAAAATTTTGTTTTGTTTAGTTCGTTTTCCGTTGGAAAGAAGATATCCACCAATATCACGAGTATTAAAAATGCCGTCAATTTTAAGTGGGCGTGGTCCTTTTTCTATAGTAGAAAAGGTGTGAGTTGCAATTTCTATAGTGTCGTCAACGTATAGTGCAGAAATCTCAACGTAGTAGGTTGTGGCTTTTAAAAGATTGTAAACTTCTACTGTGTTTACGTTGCCTACAACTACTAACGTTTTGCAGTTATCAAAAGAGGGGCTTTCGCTATATTTAACAGTAAAAGAGTGGGCAGGTTTATCCGTTTGCCAACTTATAAATACTGGTATAGCCTGGTTGGACTCTATAAGTTGATTGTTAAAATAGTTTGCAACGTCGCCACCATTTGTAAGATAGTTTTCAGCAGATTTTGAATATAGACACACCGTGCCGTTTGGAGAAAGAATTTTTAACATAGGTACATTATATATATTTATTATATATAAGTCAATTAATAAATAAAAAAAGGCTAGTAAAACTAGCCTTTCAAGTTATATTTTTAAAGAACGAATTGTAACACTACAAACGCTGCATATATTGCTAAAAGAGAATAGCCTTGAGTTTTAGAAAGTTTGTTTCTAATAATTGCAGGTATTGTAAGAATTGCCATTACGGCAAGCATTACAGGAATATCGATTATAAGTGATGCGTTTATGCCACCGATAAGTTTGCCGACAGGTACTGCAAATGGTGCGATAGTTATTGCCATACCACTAACTAATACGAGATTGAAAAGGTTTGCTCCAATGAGGTTGCCAAGAGATAACGCTCCACGTCCTTTCAAAAGAGAAGTAATAGCAGTTACAAGTTCTGGAAGAGAAGTTCCAAGTGCAACGAAAGTAAGCGAAATTACAGTTTCTGGAACGCCCCATTTAGTTGCGATAAACGTACCTTTATCAACTAAAATATCTGCACCAATAGCAATTACAAAAGCACCTAATACAAGGAAGATAAGACTCTTTAATAAAGAACTATCTTTTTCTTCTTCATCAGTTTGTTCAGAAGTTAAAAGTTGGCGTTCTTGCTTTGCCGACTTAAGTGCTTGCCAAATTGTAACGGCCATATAAATTACAAACGTTACAAGAAGTAAAATACCAACCCAAAGCTGGAACTTTCCAACGAAATAGGTTATGCAAGAATAGAAAATAGCAGCACCAAAGAAGAAACAAACGGGAATTATAAGCGTTTTTCTATCAACTTCAGCAGGTTTTACAGCGATTGTAATAGCAGCGATAAGTGCAGTGTTACAAATTATTGAACCTATTGCGTTTCCGTAAGCCATTGCACCACTGCCGTTTAAAGCACCTGTTGCAGAAACCATAACCTCTGGAAGAGTTGTGCCGATAGAAACTACGGTTGCACCTATTAAAATGTCAGGAATATGGAATTTTTTTGCAATGGCAGTTGCTCCGTCAACAAACCAGTCGCCACCTTTGATTAAAAGGATAAAGCCAAATGCAAAAAGAAGTACGGCGTCAGCCATTAAAGCGTCTTTAAAAAATAAAGATAACATACGTTACTCCTCAAATATTTTTACTTTGACTATTATAACATAAAAGTAAGATAATGTCTAAACCTTTTTAGAAGATTTTGTAAAATATAGCAAAAAGTCTTGTAAAAAATTTTTTAATTATGACAAGCGTTTGTCAGCAAATCGGTGCTAAAATGTAGTCACAAAAGTCAAGGAGGCGACCTATGATAAATAAAATGATATTAAAAGGTGCAATAGACGGCGGAGTAGAAAATCAATATTTGTTGGCTCAAAAATATTATCATGGAATAGGCGAAAACAAAAATTTACCTTTAGCAGAGAGTTGGTATAAAGAGGCTGCTAAAAAAGGTCATACTGCATCAGAGTTTATGTATGCGTATATGTTGCTTTCGGGCGAGGCTGGCAATAAAAATATAAAAATAGGCACTAAATATCTAAAAAGATCTGCTATTGCAGGGTATTCTAACGCAATTTTGCTACTTGCAAGAAATTTTTATTATGGCTACGGCGTAAAACGAAATGAAAAAAGGGCGTTTAAACTTTGGCAAAGGGGTGCAAAGATGGGGCTTGCCGAGGCAGAATATTATTTAGGGCTTTGCTATGGCAAGGGTATTTACGTAAAATCTAATATAAGAAAATCAAAAAAGCATCTTTTCAATGCTTTAGATAATGGTTTTGACATTGCAAAGACGGCTATTAGCGATTTATCTTTTGCGTATTAACGCATAGCAT
>JAFVSF010000047.1 GCA_017503885.1 Clostridia bacterium | reverse complement strand
GGTCAACTTGTAGATCTTCTTTATAAAAAAGAGGGTGTTATAGTAAATCCAGATTCTCTTTTCGACGTTCAAGCAAAGAGACTTCACGAGTATAAGCGTCAACTTTTAAATGCAATGCATATAATCTATTTATATAATTCACTTAAAGAAAATCCTGACCTCGATATGATTCCAAAGACCTTTATCTTTGGCGCTAAGGCAGCGCCAGGATATTATATGGCAAAGAGAATTATTAAACTTTTATGTTCTATTTCTGAGGATTTACGTAAAAATCCTAATCCAAAGATTAGAGAAAAACTTTCAGTGGTATATATTGAAGATTATAACGTAACTATGAGCGAAACCTTGATGCCAGCAAGTGAAATTTCAGAGCAAATTTCAACTGCGGGTAAAGAGGCTAGTGGTACTGGTAATATGAAGTTTATGATAAACGGTGCACTTACTATCGGTACGTTAGACGGAGCAAACGTTGAAATGAGAGAACAGGTTGGCGACGACAATATCTTTATTTTCGGTATGAACGCAAAAGAGGTTGAATGGCTTTGGAAACACGGCTACGACGCAACGACGTTCTATAACAACAACGTTATTCTTCAAAAGATTATTGCAAGTTTAAAGGCAGGATTTAACGGTCAAACCTTTGAAGATATTGCAAGTTATCTTCTCACAAATTCTCCTATCGCAGACCCATATATGTGTATGGCTGATTTTAGTGATTACGTTAGAATTCACGAAAAAGCCGATGCCACCTATAAAGACGTGTTAAAATGGCAAAAAATGTCGCTTAATAACATTGCAGGTGCAGGTGTATTTGCTGCAGATAGAAGTATAAAAGAATACGCAGAGAGAATTTGGGGACTTAGAACTATTAAATAATGAACGTGTATTATGATCCGTTGGATATTGCTTGTAAAAGCATTACGGGGGCAATATCCGACGAAAATCAAATAAAATTTAAAATAAAATTGAGTGACGCTAAAACGTGTCACTTAATTTTAAGGTGTGATGAAGGCGAAGAAACCTCCTACAGAATGCGAAAGTGTAGCGAGGGGTTTTCACTTGTTTTAAATTCACTTAAAAAAGGTTTGTATTGGTATTCTTTTTTGGCAGATGGCGTGAAAATCGGTAAAAATTGGCTTGGCTTTGCTGAAATTGGCGAACATACGGACAATTTTGAACTTTTAGTATATTCACACTTGCAAACCTATCCCAAAAGTTTTTGTGGTGGCGTAATGTATCAAATTATGCCGGACAGATTTGCTAAAGCCAACGGCTATGGGGACGCTAAAGGTAAGCGTATGCGTAGCGATTGGGGTGGAACGCCAGAGTATAAGCCTGTTGACGGAAAGATTAGAAATAACGACTTTTTTGGTGGTAATTTCGAGGGAATACGCCAAAATTTAGATTATTTAAAGGAACTTGGTGTAACTAGAGTTTACTTAAACCCAATATTTGAGGCAAATAGCAATCATCGTTACGACACTGGCGACTATATGAAATTCGACAGTCTTTTGGGTACGGATGAAGACTTTATCAACTTGATTAATACTGGTAAAGAAAAGAATATCGGGTTTATAATTGACGGAGTGTTTAATCATACGGGTGATGATAGTTTGTATTTTAACAAATACGGCAATTATAATTCCGTAGGTGCTTATAACTCAAAAGAGTCACCTTATTACAGTTGGTTTACGTTTCAAGAATATCCAGATGAATATACGTCGTGGTGGGGAATAGACATTTTGCCTACCATAAACAAAAATAGTAAGGAATACGAAGAGTTTATAACTGGAGAAAACGGCGTTTTAGATAGATGCCTTAAAATGGGTGTAAACGGGGTAAGGCTTGACGTTGTTGATGAAATACCGGATAGTTTTGTAACGAAAATTGCCACTAGAGTAAAAGCATATGGCGAAGATAAAGTAGTTATTGGCGAAGTTTGGGAAGATGCAACCAACAAAATTGCGTATGGTGTAAGAAGAAAGTATTTTCAAGGTGGAGAATTAGATAGTGTTATGAACTATCCTTTGAAAAACTCTATTATTGAATACGTAATAACTGGTAAGGCACACTGTTTATATAAAACTATAAGAGAACAAATTGACAATTATCCTGCTCATTCTCTTAATTGTATGATGAATATTTTAGGTACTCACGATACACCTAGAATAATTACAGTATTAGGTAAACGAGGAAAATTAAAAAAAGAAAGAGTAGATATGGAGTTTGAAACTCTTTCAAAAAGCGAATATCAACTAGGCAAAATGGGTTTAAAATGTGCTTCACTTTTGCAATACACCCTCTATGGTGTGCCTTGTATTTATTATGGTGATGAGATTGGTATGGAAGGCAATAAAGACCCATTTAATCGTAGATGTTTTAACTGGAACGGTGGAGATGAAGAACTTGTAAGTTGGTATAAGTTTTTAGGCGAGCTTAGGGAAAAGATACCTGCTTTAAAAGAGGGCAAGGTTATAAATCTAACCGCTTATGATGGTGTGATTGCGTTTACAAGAGAAAGTGAAAATTCTTCTTTAACAGTTGCTATAAATTGTGGCGATAGAGTGTTTGATATTGCTGTTAAAGGGTATGAAAAAGAAATTACACGAAACGTAAAAACATCAAAAATTCCTTTAAATAAATACGATTTTGCAATATTTTACAAGTAAGACATTATGTGCTTATATATTCAAACGTTAAATAAATTAAAAGAACTTTCCGAAAAGAAATATAGAGAATTTTCCTCTAAAATTGCAAACTCGAAAAAGCAGTTTTTGGGCGTTAAAATTCCAACTTTAAAAATTTTGGCTAAAGAGATTTTAAAGGTAAATTACGTCGATTATTTAAACGCTTGCGAATTTAAATATTTTGAAGACACTCTACTTTTCGGACTTATAATAGCAGGGCTTTCGTACGACGAATTTTTAAGTAGGCTACCGACGTATTTAGATAATATTGACAGTTGGTCGCACGTTGATAGTTTCGTCCCAGCGATAAAAAGCGTAAAAAAGAAAAAGGACGATTTTTTCAAAATTATTAAAAATCAAATTTTTACCGCTAAAGATTTTCATTTGCGATTTTTGATAATTTGTTTAATGGACTTTTATTTAAGCGAAGAAAATTTAGATTTCATCTTTTCGGCAATATCAAAATGCGACGGAAAGGGCTATTACGTCGATATGGCTATCGCATGGCTAATATCGGTTGCGTTTGTTAAATTTGAGGTTAAAACCTTTAATTTTATAAAAAATTGCAAACTTTCAAACTTTACTTTAAACAAGGCTATTTCAAAAATTAGAGACTCGTTTAGGGTATCCCGTGAGAAAAAAATTCTCCTACAAAACTATACAAGGAAAAATTAAAAATGGACATTTTAAAAACGATTACCGAAGAATTTAAACTCAGAGAAGAGCACGTGCAAAACGTCATTCAACTTTTAGACGAGGGAAATACAATTCCGTTTATTGCACGTTACAGAAAGGAAATGACTGGGCATATAGACGACCAAGTGCTTAGAGATTTTGCCGACAGACTTACCTATCTTAGAAATATCGAAAAGCGTAAAGCAGAGGTAACGGCATCTATTACCGAGCAAGGAAAAATGACCGAGGAAATAGCAAACGCTCTTGAACTCGCAGTAACCCTTACCGAGGTAGAAGATATTTATAGACCTTACAAGCAAAAGAAAAAGACAAGGGCAACTATTGCTGTTGCAAAAGGGCTTGAACCTTTGGCAGATATTTTATTTGCACAAGACGTTAAAGAGGGTAGTGTTGAAGATTTAGCAATGCCGTTTATTAACGAAGAGTTGGGCGTAAAGTCTGTAAAAGAAGCAATCGCAGGGGCTCAAGATATTATTGCAGAAAGAATTTCTGATGAGGCAGAACTTAGAAAGAAACTTCGTAGAATTTACCTTAAAAATGCCGAAATCTCTTCAAAACTTACTAAAGTAGAAGAAGAGGGAGCGAAAACGTACGAAATGTATGCAGACTACCAAGAGCCTGTATCGGAGATTAAATCTCATAGAGTGCTCGCTTTAAATAGAGGCGAAGACGAAGGATTTTTAAAGGTAAAAGTTGCAATAGATGAAGATTTTGCAATTAGAGTTTGTGAAGTTGGCTTTGTAAAAGAGGGCAGTATTACAACGCCTTGTGTTAAATTTGCAGTAGCAGATGCTTATAAGAGATTAATCCATCCTTCAATAGAAAGAGAAATAAGAAACGTCTTAACGGAAACTGCTCAAGAGCAAGCAATTAAGATGTTTGACGTAAACTTGAGACCACTTTTGATGCAAGCGCCAGTAAAAGATAAGGTTACTATGGGATTTGACCCTGCTTATAGAACTGGTTGTAAAATTGCAGTCGTAGACGGAACGGGAAAAGTATTAGATACTACCGTCGTTTACCCAACGCCACCACAAAGCAAGGTTGAAGAAGCTAAAAAAGTGCTTGGTGCTCTTATTGAAAAACATAAAATCGACGTTATTTCAATAGGAAACGGTACGGCTTCAAAAGAATCTGAAATCTTCGTTGCAGATATGCTTAAAGCGTATGGTGGTAAGGTTAGATACGAAGTTGTAAACGAGGCAGGAGCGTCAGTTTATTCAGGTTCGCCACTCGCTGCAAAAGAATTTCCTCAATACGACTTAACACTTCGTTCTGCAATTTCTATTGCAAGAAGACTTCAAGATCCACTTGCCGAACTTATTAAAATAGATCCTAAAGCAATAGGCGTAGGTCAATATCAACACGATATGCCTCCTGCAAGACTTGATGAAGTATTAAACGGTGTTTTAGAAGACTGTGTAAACAGTGTAGGCGTAGATTTAAATACTGCAAGTCCATCTCTTCTTTCAAAAGTTGCTGGTTTAAACAGTGGTATTGCAAACAACATTATTACCTATCGTGAAGAAAACGGTAAATTTAAGACTAGAAAAGAACTTTTAAAAGTTCCAAAACTTGGAGCAAAAGCGTTTGAGCAATGTGCAGGTTTCCTCCGTATTAGAGATGGCAAAAACATTTTAGATAACACAGCCGTTCACCCAGAATCGTACACGGCAACGGAAAAACTTCTCAAACTTTTCGGATATACCGATAAAGACGTTGAAGAAAAGAAACTTTCTGAACTTCCAAACCAAATTAAAGCCTATGGCGAAGTAAAGGTAGCAGAAGAAGTTGGTCTTGGCGTTCCTACTATGAACGATATCGTTGTTGAACTTTTAAAACCGGGTAGAGACGTTAGAGAAGTTGAAGAAACTGTAGAGGTTCGCTCTGATATTATGGATATTAACGATTTAGTCGTTGGTATGGAAATTGTGGGTAAAGTTAGAAACGTAATTGACTTTGGTGCATTTATAGATATAGGTGTGCATCAAGACGGTTTAGTACACATTTCTGAAATTTCTGATAATTACGTTAAACATCCATCCGACGTTTTAAAAGTTGGTCAAGTTGTTAAGGTAAAAGTTCTTTCGGTAGACGTTAAAAAGAACAGAATAGGTCTTACGATGCGTAGCCAACCAAAAAATAAAGGCTAAAAATAGTTATAATTCTAAAAAGTATTGACAAAGCGATAATTATGTGCTAAAATCAATCTATAAAAATTTGATTATAATTCAATTTAAGGAGAATAAAATGGATACATTTACTAAAGTTGCAGAGCTTTTGGCTTCACATCTCGGAATCGATGCAGGTTCTATTACACTCGAAAGTGATATCGTTAAAGATCTCGGTGCAGATTCGCTTGACGTTGTTCAACTTCTTATGGAAATGGAAGATAATTTTGGTATCGTTGTTTCTGAAGATGACGCTTCAACGCTTAAAACTGTTGGAGATATCGTAAATCTTATTTCTAAATAATGATAAAAAACACGTGGCGTAAGAAATTACGCCACTTTTTTTATGCTAAAATCTCACAAAAATTTAACCCTGCGATTATTGGATAAAATTACGCATATTTTGATAAAATATATTTATCAAAAGATAGAATAAAACTTGAAAAAATCAAAAGGTTGTGTTATAATTAAATAGTAGTAAAATTTTGGGGTATATTATGGCGGAAAAAAGTAACGAAAAAAGCTTTTCTAAATTTGTGAATAAAGAATTTAGCGGAATGGTTTTGTTATTGTTTTCCGCCTTTGTTTTATTTTGCCTTTTCACTGGTGGTAGCTTTTTTTATCCGTTTGGCGAATGGGTACAATTTTTCTTTATAGGAACTTTAGGATATTTTTCATTTCCTTTATTTTTCTTTTTCTTGTTGACGTCATTGATGTTAATCGTTGGTAGGGCAACGTCAAACGGTAGGGCAAGAGCATCTGCGATCAAATTGATTTTGATAACGTTTGCCGTTTTTTGCTTAGTTCATTTAGTTATGCACCCTATTGGGGAAACAAACTTAAAAACCTACCTTTCAACTGCGTATAACAGTCCAAAATCTGGTATTTTAAACGCTTATTTTGGTGGTGCTGGCTTTTCACTTTTAGTTTTTGGATGTGTAAAAGCCCTCTCTTTAGCAGGAACTTATATTTTCTTTATTGCTGTTTTAATTATTTTAACCTTATTTTTCTTAAAGGATTTTATTCTTGTTAGTAGGACTCCAAGAGAGAGAAAGTCTGCTCAAAAGGCGAATGAGGGCAGTGATGAAGAAATTAAATCTAACGTTTCAAACGAGCCTGTAAAGCAAGAGCCTGTAAAGCAACCTATCAACGTCTATTACGGTGCTCAACCTTTTCAGCCTCACGCTAACACTAGTCGTGATAAAAGGAAATTAGTTGTTGGTAACACGTCGTTTAATTTAAAAAACGACGAGGATTACGTTCACGATTTCCAAGTTGATAAACCTAATATTCCATATGAAAAAAGTTCGTCGCAGTATAACGGTGCATCTTCTTATAGTGAAGACTACAGTAGTGGATTGACAAGAAATAACGATTACGTTAAATCTACAGAGCGTGTTAGTTATGATAGGTCAGAACCTAAAATAATCACGCCTAAGCGTACAGTAGATTACGTAGAAGACGACCAAATATATGAAGACTTCGACACCCCAGAAGAGTTTAACAATATCTATATTCCAGAAAATTATAAAGATTCGGTTAAAGAAGAATCTTATTTAAATGAAATAGATATAGAAGACGAGATTGTTGAACTTCAAGAAGAGCAAACAAGTTCTGCATCAGACGACAATATTATTGATTTTAGTAAAATTACAGAACAACCGTTTGATTTTGATTCTGTTGAAGAAGAAGTAACGGTAGAAAGTCCAAAACCTTTTGAAACTCCTTCAGTAAGTCCAAGAAAAACTGAAGTTTTACGTCCTACAGTTTCTAAAAAGAGCGAGCCAAAAGAAAGAGGCGAACAGTTAAGGTTTAACACAAACCCACCTCCAGTTGAAAAAGAAGAGGACGTTAATCCTATTGACGTTATGCCGTTTAACTACAAATATAACGCTCCACCAACAAGTTTATTAAATACTTACGATTCGACTAACGATTACGGTCAAATTGAAGCGTTTAAAATGGATAAATCTGAAAAGATTATGAACGTCCTTAAAATTTTAGGTGGAATTGAAGTTAAGGTAGTTAAAATTGTAGATGGCCCTACGGTAACTCGTTTTGAAATAGCAATTCCTGAAAACGTAACGGTAAAATCAGTTTTAAAATATGCAGAGGATTTAAAACTTAGATTGGCAACCGAAGAAGAAATAAGAATTGCACCGGTAAAAGGTACTCCGTTTATTGGCATAGAAATTCCTAATAAAGTAAAAAAGATGGTTGGCTTACGTGAAATTGTTGAGAGCGAGCCTTTCCAGTCTGCAAAACCAAACACACTCACTTTTGCAATCGGCAAGGATTTAGTAGGCAACCCAGTAGTTACTGATATTTGTAAAATGCCTCACCTTTTGGTTGCAGGTGCAACGGGTACAGGTAAGAGCGTTGGCTTAAACTCAATGCTTGTAAGCCTTATGATGAAATATAGCCCTGCTGATTTAAGATTTGTCATCGTAGACCCTAAAATGGTTGAATTTGCAGTGTTTGAAAATTCTCCTCATATGCTTTTTAACGAGATATTGTTTACGTCTGAAAAGGCAGTATCAATGCTTGACTGGGCAGTTGAAGAGATGGATGCAAGATATATGCTATTTAGAAAGGCACTCGTTCAAGGTATAGACGATTATAACGCTCAACTCGATACTAGAAAAAATCATAAGATGTATCGTATCGTTATTATAATCGACGAGTTTGCCGACCTTATGAGCAAAAATAAAAAGCAAATAGAAGAAAAAATTGGCAGACTTGCTCAAAAGGCAAGAGCAGCAGGTATTTATCTTGTATTGGCAACACAAAGACCATCGGTAAATATTATGGAAGGCTCTTTAAAGGCAAATATTACCTCTCGTATTGCGTTTAAGGTTTCCAACGCAATCGACTCTCAAACGATATTAAGCGAGGGTGGTGCAGAAAAACTTTTAGGAAAAGGCGACCTTTTATATCGTACTAGCACAATGCCTAACGTTGAAAGAGCACAAGGTGCGTTTATTTCAATGGATGAGATTAAGAAGATTATGGCTTACATTAAAGATAATAACGTTGCTTATTATAACGAAAAGGCACATAAGATTATTAATCACGAAGATGAGCCTCAAATAGAAAGCATTTCGGGTAAAAATGCAGGCGACGACGGAAGAGTTTCTCCCGATTACGTCAAAGCCCTTAGATTTGCAGTAGAGTCAAAAACAATATCGATTTCGCTCATTCAAAGAAGACTTGGCTATGGTTTCCCTAAAGCGGCTAAAATCTTTGACTGGATGATAGAAAACAAATACGTGCTTAACTCTCAAACGGGTAAGCAAAAACAAGTGGTTTTATCCCTTGAAGAATTTGAAGAAGAGTTTGGACAATATGATATTTAAACATAAGAAAATCGGCGTTATTTCGCTAGGTTGTGATAAAAACCGTGTGGATACCGAAAAAATGCTAGCCATTTTGGGAGCAGAGAATATAACTAACGACGTTTTAGACGCTGAGATTTTAATAATAAATTCTTGTGCATTTTTAGAAAGTGCTAGAAAAGAAGCTTTGGAAACAGTCTTTGAATGCGATAGTTATAGACAAAATGGCAAGCTTGAAAAATTAATATTAACGGGTTGCCTACCACAAAAATTCATTGCCGAACTTTTTGAAGAACTTATCGAAGTAGACGCTTTTTTAGGTATTGCAGACTACGAATTTTTACCTGAGGTTATAGAGAGAATTTATAATAACGAAAGGGTAAATTTCGTTGCAAAAAAAGACTGGATAGAGAAAAAGGAAAGAGTAATAACAACCCCTCTCCATTACGCTTATTTGAAAATTGCCGATGGATGCAACAATTTTTGTACCTATTGTTTAATCCCTGCGATAAGAGGCAGATATCGTTCTGAAAAAATTGAAAATCTTATTGAAGAGGCTAAAGGTTTAGGGGACGTTGCAGAACTTATATTAGTTGCTCAAGACGTAACTAGATATGGCGTTGATCTTTACGGTAAACCACAAATAGTTACTTTAATTAAGGAGTTATCTAAACTAGATAATATCGAAAGCATTAGGCTTTTATATTGTTATC
The DNA here is from genome assembly GCA_017503885.1 of Clostridia bacterium. Classification (GTDB taxonomy): domain Bacteria; phylum Bacillota; class Clostridia; order Christensenellales; family Borkfalkiaceae; genus UBA10281. Next base: position 45 of record JAFVSF010000047.1, on the reverse strand, counting down.
CAGATATGCTCAGTGATGAGTTAATTGAAGAAATTGCAACTAACG
>JAFVSF010000004.1 GCA_017503885.1 Clostridia bacterium | reverse complement strand
TTAGAGCATATTCGGGAACTTTAACTTCTGGTTCTTACGTATATAACTCAACAAAAGGTAAGAAAGAAAGAGTTGGTCGTATACTTATGATGCACGCAAACCACAGAGAAGAAATCGACGAGATTTATTCTGGTGATATTTGTGCAATGGTAGGTTTAAAGGATACCACTACTGGTGATACTCTTTGTGACCAAGACCATCCAATTATCTTAGAAAAGATGGAATTCCCAGAGCCAGTTATTCAAGTTGCTATCGAGCCTAAGACTAAGGCTGGTCAAGAAAAGATGACTTTAGCACTTTTAAAACTTGCTGAAGAAGACCCAACTTTCAAATTCTATACTGATAAAGAAACTGGACAAACCATTATCGCAGGTATGGGCGAACTCCACCTCGAAATTATCGTAGACAGACTTCTTCGTGAATTCAAGGTAGAAGCTACCGTAGGTAGACCTCAAGTTTCTTATAAAGAAACCTTTAGAAAGACAGTTGAAGCTGAAGGTATGTACAAGAGACAATCTGGTGGTAAAGGACAATACGGTCACTGTAAAGTTACCTTCGAGCCTTTGGAACCAGGTTCAGGATTTGTATTTGAGGACGTAACCGTTGGTGGTTCTATTCCTAAGGAATATATCGAACCAATTAGAAAGGGTATTGAAGAAGCATCTAAAAACGGTTTCCTTGCTGGCTACGAAATGGTAGACTTTAAGGCAACTGTAAGAGATGGTTCTTACCACGAAGTTGACTCTTCTGAAATGGCGTTCAAGATTGCAGGTTCTCTTGCATTCAAGGATGGTATGAAGAAGGCTAACCCAGTACTTTTAGAGCCTATCATGAAGGTTGAAATCGTAACTCCTGAAGATTACTTCGGTGACCTTATGGGTAACGTATCTTCTCGTCGTGGTACAATTTTGGGTACTGAAGACAGAAATGGTTCAAAGGTAATCGACTCTTACATTCCACTTTCTGAAATGTTCGGTTATGCAACTGAACTTCGTTCAAGAACTCAAGGTCGTGGACAATTCACAATGCAATTCGACCACTTCGACGAATGTCCTAAGTCAATCGCCGAAAAGATTATTGGACAAAGAGCAGTTAAGCACGAAGACTAATATCATTATATAAATTAGGCTATAAGCCGATTAATCGATTATTTTACTGCCGTTTACTTAACGGCAAACGGCAGTATTTTAATACAAAACAAATTAAAAAATAAAACAAAAACAAAATTTATCTGGAGGAAAACCAAAATGGCAAAATCTAAATTCGAAAGAAGTAAGCCACACGTAAACATTGGTACCATTGGTCACGTTGACCACGGTAAGACTACCTTAACTGCTGCAATCACTATGGTTATGGCTGCTAAGGGTGGTGCTGAAGCTATGAGATATGATCAAATCGATAAGGCACCAGAAGAGAAGGCAAGAGGTATTACGATTAACACCGCTCACGTTGAGTATCAAACTGCTAGCAGACACTACGCTCACGTTGACTGCCCAGGACACGCTGACTACGTTAAGAACATGATTACCGGTGCCGCTCAAATGGACGGCGCAATCTTAGTAGTTGCTGCTACCGACGGTCCAATGCCTCAAACCAGAGAGCACATCCTTCTTGCTCGTCAAGTAGGTGTTCCATACATCATCGTATTCCTTAACAAGGCTGACCTTGTTGACGACGAAGAACTCCTTGAGCTCGTTGAAATGGAAGTTAGAGGTCTTCTTGACGAGTACGGATTCCCAGGCGACGATACTCCAATCGTTAAGGGTTCTGCACTTAAGGCTCTTGAAGCAGCAGCTGCTGGCTCTGCTGATGATCCAGCTTGTCAACCTATTATCGACCTTATGGCTGCTGTTGACTCATACATCCCAACTCCTGAAAGAGACGATGCTAAGCCTTTCCTTCTTCCTGTAGAAGACGTATTCACCATTTCTGGTCGTGGTACCGTTGCTACTGGTAGAGTAGAAAGAGGTGTTGGTCACGTTGGTGATCCTGTTGAAATCGTTGGTCTTCAAGACAAGCCTACTACTTCAGTTATTACTGGTCTTGAAATGTTCAGAAAGCTCCTTGATGAAGCTCAAGCTGGTGACAACGTAGGTGCTCTTCTTAGAGGTATCGACAGAAACAGCATTAAGCGTGGTCAAGTTATCGTTAAGCCAGGCTCTGTAAAGGCTCACACTGAGTTCAGCGGCCAAGTTTACGTTCTTACCAAAGAAGAAGGTGGACGTCATACTCCATTCTTCAACAACTATCGTCCTCAATTCTACTTCAGAACTACCGACGTTACCGGAACTATTAAGCTTCCAGAAGGCGTAGAAATGGTTATGCCTGGTGACCACGTTACCATCGACGTAACTCTTATCACTCCTATCGCTTGTGAAGAAGGTCTCCGTTTCGCTATCCGTGAAGGTGGTAGAACTGTAGGTTCAGGCGTTGTTGCTACTATTAAAGCGTAAGCAATAATTTAACCTTTAAATAAAAATGCTAAGGCACCTGCCTTAGCATTTTTTACTTTATACACTTCGTTATGCTTCGTTTACTGCCAACATTTTAAGATTAGTATGACCAAAGAGGTCTATCCTATCCTTAAAATGTTGTCGAGCCTTGCCTAACTCGTGTCTAAAGTTTTTAAAAACAAAAAATGCTAAAAGGCAAAGCCTTTGTGCATTTTCTTTGTTGTAGTGGCGTTTATTTAAAATCTTTGCAAAACAACTTGAAATGGAGTGTGTTTTTTTGGTATAATAAACTTGTTGATAACTTAAAAACCATTATTTAGAATGAATCTATAGGTCGACTTTTAATTGATAAGGAGGGTAAAATATGAAAAAGATTAT
>JAFVSF010000046.1 GCA_017503885.1 Clostridia bacterium | reverse complement strand
CTTCATATAAAAGGGAGTCGCGGCTTTGCCGTCTCCCGAAAAAAGCCATACCCATTATGTCATCAACACAGCAAATAAGCTTCATAATATATCTCCTGCAGCAATAACTAGTGATTAATTAATTTGATTATAACAAGAATTTGTGTCTACTTCAATAATCTTAATAGGCAAGAGAGAAAAAAGACTATAATTCTTTGTGGAGTATTACTCTTCTTCCTCTGTGGTATGGGTATCTCTATAATAGCGGCAGGACTTAAAGATCCAGATAACCTCGGTGGATTAATCCCCGGTATTTTGATGGTTGCTTTATTCGTAATGATAATTGCTATGATGCCTAGTGCTTTTAAGCAATATCCTATAAAGAGAGTGCCTTTAATTACTGTTAAGCCAAAAGAAATTACTATAAATGGAGAAACCTTTAAACAATCCGACGTAAAAGAGGTTAGACTTACAATAACTTTAGCCCCTGTTGGAAACAAAGAGGAAAACGAAAAACACCTCAACTCTATTTTAGATAAAGAGCCGATGGCTGGCGTTACTGCAAATCTTGACTTTGCCGTTCCTGGTCCTAAAGGCAAGGTTAAAACAGTTTATACTACTATTGAAAATGGTTACGAGGCTTTAGTTACCCTTTATCAAGCAGGCTATAAACACTACTCTATTGTTTATTCTATGAAAAAACTTGCTAAAAAAGCAACTTATGATTTAGGTCAAACAAAAACCGAAGATGGCAAAACGCTTTCTTCACTTTCTAAAAAAGAAAGACTTAAACAACTTTTCTAATAATTTTAAGGAGACGGCTCGCCCGAAGGCGAGCCGAATAATTTTATGTTTTTTTGGGTTTTAGGTGGAGTGCTAACCTTTTTAATTTTAGTTCTACTCGTTATTTTGTTATATTGCTTTAAAAGAGTATTTTATTATGATAAGCCTAAAAAACTTGGCGAAAACGAGTATGACGTCCCAACTGGTGAAGCGTTCAAAAAGCACAATAATCAACTTATAGCGTGGGCAAAGGCAAGTAGAGAACTCCCTCACGAAGACGTTTTTACAACTTCTTTCGATGGTTTAATCTTAAGAGGCAAATACTACGAATGCAAAAAAAATGCACCGATAGAAATAATGCTAAACGGCTATCGAGGTAACGCAGAAAGAGATATGTCGGGTGGCATAGAAAGGTGTTTTACACTTGGTAGAAACGCACTCCTTGTAAACCAAAGAGGGTGTGGCAATAGCGAGGGCAAAGTTCATTCCTTTGGCATAAACGAAAAGAAAGACGCTTTAAAATGGGTAGATTTTTGCATTGAAAAATTTGGAAAAGACTGTCAACTTATTTTAACGGGAATTTCTATGGGTGGAGCAACAGTTTTGCTTGCAAGCAGAGAGAGTTTGCCTAAAAACGTAAAATACGTACTTGCAGATTGTGCTTATTCTTCGGCAAAAGAAATAATAAGTAAAACCATAGAAGAAATGAAACTCCCCGCTAAACTATTTTACCCATTTGTGAAACTTTCGGCTAGAATAATCGGTAGGTTTAACCTAGAAGAGGACACACCATTAAACGCTATTTCCAATGCAACTTTGCCTATTATTCTTTTCCACGGCGATAGCGATACGATAGTTCCTTGTCAAATGGCATACAAACTTTTTGATGTCTGTCAAACAAAAAAGAGCCTTTACGTTGTTAAAGACTGCGACCACGGTTTAGCCTACCCCGAAGACAAGGAAGGCTACCTAAACGCCATTAAAGAATTTGAAAAACAAATAGATTTTAAGTATTAATAAAAAGCCACGGCTAGTCGCAAATTGCGAAAATCCGTGGCTCTTATTTTGCCTTTAACTATTATCAAATGAGGTTTAAGACGTTAGAAACGAGGTAGGCTAGGCTCATAAATTGATTTTGGATGGGATAGACCTCTGTGGTCAGCAACATGACGTTGCATCCGTGTTGCAATTCACTCTTTTTAAGTAAAATTTAAGCCGTTAGAAACAAGTTAGACAAGGCTCGCAAAAAAGGGCGGACACAATAGACCTCTTTGGTCATTGTGGTCGCCCTTTTGAAACAGTTAACGCAGGCTAGCGAAGTAGATAAGCCTTTAAAAAATTAAAGGCTTAGATGCGAGCAAGACAAGGCTCAAAAAGCGATAGCAGGTGGGATAGACCTTGTTGGTCATACCAGTTGCTATCGCTTTTTAGAAACACAGTATTGCGATGTAGATAAGCCTTTAATAGGTTACGCTATTCAAAATCTCCGTATAGTTAGGGAATGGCCATAACTCTTTGTCAGTGATGCTTTCCAAGAAATCGGCGTGTTCACGAACTAAACGCATATCGGCTAAGATTACGGTTTTGTCAAATTCTGCTTTTTCTTTACTATCTTTTTTCTCTGCACCTACGGACAAATCGTATTCAAGTTTTGAAACGGCAGTATATAAACCGTCTAACCCTTTAGAAAGGTTTATCATAAGCGACGCCTCGGCAGAATTTTTAAGACCTAAAGTCAACGCTTGCTTTGCGTTCAAAGTTTCGGCAACTACCCTTTCAAATGCAATAACAGCAGGAATTATCTGCCTTTTTGCAATGTGTACCATCGTTCTCGCCTCTACGTCGATTGCCTTTGAATAACTCTCTAAAAGTATTTCGTTACGGCTTTCAACCTCGGCAGAGGTAAATACCTCGTGACGCTCGAAAAGCGAAACGTTCTTTTCGGTTACGAAATGCTCTAATGCGTCAACTGTGGTAGGAAGATTTAAAAGACCTCTTCTTTCAGCCTCTTTCTTCCACTCCTTAGAATAGTTATTTCCGTTAAAAATAATTCTTCCGTGTCTTCTTATAGCCTTTACGATAAGGTAGTCGATTGCATCATCTACGTTTTCTGCCTTTTCGAGTTTGTCTGCAATAATCATAAATTGCTCGGCTACGATAGTGTTTAAAACTATGTTTGCATCGGCAACAGACATATTCGAGCCAACCATACGGAATTCAAACTTGTTACCAGTAAAAGCAAATGGCGAAGTTCTGTTTCTATCAGTCTTATCTTTTTTAAGGTGAGGAAGAATACCCTCGCAAAATTCAACTTCATCGGCATCTCTATCTTGATATTTCGTTCCAGATTCGATTGCTGTGAAAACTTCAGACAAATCGTCGCCTATAAACATTGAAATTACGGCAGGTGGGGCTTCGTTTCCACCTAAACGGTTATCGTTGCTTGCAGACGTTGCAGATATTCTAAGAAGGTCTTGATACTTATCTACTGCTGATACAACGGCAGTAAAGAAAAGTAAAAATCTCTTGTTTTCACAAGGTTTATCGGTAGGATCAAAGAGATTTTCGCCTAAATCTGTGGCGAGCGACCAGTTATTATGCTTACCACTACCATTTACGCCGTTGAAAGGCTTTTCGTGAAGAAGACATACCATACCGTGACGGTTTGCAACACTCTTCATAACGGACATAATAAGTTGGTTGTGGTCTACTGCTAAATTCGTAGTTGTATATACTGATGCGAGTTCGTGTTGAGCAGGAGCAACCTCGTTGTGCTTTGTTTTAGCGTAAATACCAAACGACCAAAGTTCACGGTCAAGGTCTGCCATATAATCCCAAACTCTAGACTTAATTTTGCCAAGATAGTGATCTTCTATTTCTTGACCTTTAGGTGGCTTTGCACCAAAAAGCGTTCTTCCACAATTCGCTAAGTCTAAACGCTTTTCATAAACGGATTTGTCTATTAAAAAGTATTCTTGCTCTACGCCAACGGTAGGGAAAACCTTGCTGGTTTTGTTGTCGCCCATTGCACGAAGAATACGTATTGCCTGCTTATTTATCGCCTCTACGCTACGAAGAAGTGGCGTCTTTTTGTCGAGCGACTCGCCACCATAAGAGCAGAAAACGGTAGGAATATAAAGCGAACCATCACGAACGAACGCCTTAGAAGTTGGGTCCCACGCAGTATAGCCTCTAGCCTCGAAAGTCGTTCTCAGTCCACCGTTAGGAAGACTCGAGGCATCGGATTCTCCCCTAGCCAACGCCTTACCCGTAAATTTAAGTATTACGTTATCTTTTCCGTCTGGCTCGATAAAACTGTCGTGCTTTTCAGCAGTTACTCCAGTTAAAGGTTGAAACCAATGGGTATAGTGCGTTGCACCTTTTTCTATTGCCCACTCTTTCATAGCCTTTGCTATTTCGTTTGCAAGGCTTAATGGAAGTGGAATATTTTTTGCTATAATTTCTTCGTATTCAGCATAGACGCTAGCAGGCATGCGTTTTTTCATCTCTTCGTCGGTAAAGACGTTTTCGGCAAACCTGTTTTTAAAATCGAAGTTCTCCATTGTTTTCTCCTTTGTCGAAGTAAAAAATTTAATAATGGTACTATTCTACTTGAATAGTGTCTTTTTGTCAAGGGTTTAACAGTCGCTAAACACCCATTTATCGCAGTTTACAGGCTAAATATAAATTCTTAATGAATTTAAAAGTGAATTTTTTGCAATTAAGGTGTTATAATTTCCACTGCCTCGCTAGGAAGTCTTGCTACGTAAGGCGACGGAAATCTATCGTAAACGTTTTGACCGTATACTTTTTTAGACGGATAAGTTAGGTAGAATTTGTTTTTTGCCCTTGAAAGTGCAACGTAAAATACTCGTTTTTCTTCCTCTTCATCCCCACTTTGCCTTGCTCCGTAAGACGGCATTTCATTTTCACTTGCTCCTGCTAAAATTACAGTATCAAATTCGCAACCTTTTGATTGATGAACAGTAATAAGTGGAATTTTGCCGTGCTTTTTAATAATCACGTCCATTTGACTGCCCGAAAGTGCCACGTCGCTTAAAAACGAGCGAAGTTTTAAAAGTTTATCTTGGCTATTTTCTAAAGTTTTTAACACTCTGTAAAGGTCGTTTGCAGACTCTCTATCAACCATACGGCTATTTCGTTTCAGCACGCCAAACTCTCCGTCGATAAACTTGATTAAATTTAGCATTTCGCCCTTTATAAGCATATCCGCCATCTGTGTGAATTGCCTGTAAAAATCTTCAAATTTTGATTTTTTAGACATAACTACTCTACGCCTTGCATCAGTTTGAGGAATATAAAATTCTTCAACGAGTTTACAAAATACGAGCGAGGTAGCCTCAACGTCTGCCAAAGCATCGTGAGCCCTTTCGTTTACCACGCCAAAATGCTCGCAACAAGTTGCAAGTTTATAGTTAGACAGGTTAGGAAGAACGGACTGTGCTAAAACCAAAGTGTCGTAAAACCCTAGACAATTTAGCGTTAATCCCTCCTCTTTGAGTTGGCGAGATAAAATCACGTCGTCGTAATACGAACTATTATGCCCGACTAATATAGCGTCTTTTGCAAAATCTACAAAATCTTTTAACACTTCCTTTGCCGACTTGCCACCGTTTTTCGTTATATGCTCTATATCGTAACCGTGCGTGAGCAACGCTTTTTTAGAAATTTCTCCCTTTGGCAAAACAAACCTATTGAACCTCTTTCCGTCTTGTAGTCTAAGGGCTGAAATTTGTATCATTTCATCGCTCTCTAGGTTAAGCCCCGTAGTTTCTAAATCGTAAATTACTACGTTTTTCGACTTATAGGCAGACATTAACGTAAAATACGGGTCGTTATACGTATAAGTTTCACTTGATAAAAACGAGGAAAGAGATACGCCGTATGCACCAAAATCTTTAATTGCTCCCACCGTTTCTTTACCAACGCCTTTAACGTAACGCTCTACTACTCTTAAAAAAGAGGCCACGTCTTGTGGGTTTACTATAAGCCTTAAAAAACTTAAAAAGTCCTTGATAACCGGCTTTTTATAAAACTGAAAGTCTGAATCTGCCGTAAAAAACGGAATTCTATCTTGCTTTTCTAAAGTCAAATTTTTTCTCTCTAATTTTTTATAGAGGTCGGCTACGTATCTATTCGCCCTTGCCATTATACAGAGGCTAGACTTGTCCCCTTTATAGTTTTTTACAAGGTCGAAAATAAAATTTGCCTCGTCTTGCTCATCAAAGCATTTAACAACACTAATTTTTTCATAACCAGAAAGGTCTATTTTTTGTGGCTTGGGGACTTTGCCCAAAAAACTTTCGGCTAGATAATACCCCCCTGCATACGTCAAAAGAGGCGAGGAACGGCGATTACCGTTTAACACAACCGTTTCAGCGTTATAGTTTTTTATAAAGTCTTGCATTATATCCGTAGGAGCAGAGCCACGCCAAGAATATATCGTTTGATACGGATCGCCACACATAAGCACTGTTGCACAAGAGAAAAACTCTTTTACGATATTATATTCGAGCATGCTTGTATCTTGCATTTCATCAACGATAATCAACTTATAGGCAGGTTTTTTGTATTCTTTTTCAGTTAAAATTTGCTTTGCAAAGAAAATTAAATCATCAAAATCTAAAAGCCTTGCATCGTCTATCGTTTTTGAATATTCAAGGCAAAACAAATTGCCGTGCTTTTTTAAAAGTTCAATAAGGGAATAGTCGGTTATCTTTACACCTTGTCTTTTAATTGAAAACAAAGAGTTAAAAGACTGACTTTCACTAAAAAGTTTGTTTATGGTAACGCCGTATCCCTCTTTTGATGAGTAAGAAAAGCCTAACATGTCTCGCTCGTGTTTTATTCGAGTCATTATCTTTGCCAACTGCCTTTCGGGAAGTAAAGGCAAGTCGTCTGAAAGTTCATAAAGCCCTCTTTTTGCATAGTCTTTCAATATGCTTACAAGCAGTTCGCCAACGTCTACCTCGTCGGCTATACTAGGCTCTTTAAAAGCACCGTTGTTTTTTAAGTAATCTTTAATTAAACTGTAGCAAAAACTGTGAATAGTAAATATATTTACTCCACTTTGCCCACAGTATTTTTCAACGTCCTCTTTTATCTCCTCTGCCCCTTTTACAGTAAAGGTAAGACACAATACTTCTTCGGGTTTTAAGCCGTTTTTAACGGCCTCTGCAATTTTATTGGCAACGGTAAAGGTCTTGCCAGAGCCAGCCCTTGCAAGTAGCAATAAGTTTTTTGAGTTTTGATATATTACGTAACTTTGCTCGCTTGTAAACACTCTCTTTACCCTCCAAATTTATAAAATAATATTAGCATTTTTTAAAAATTTTTTCAAGTGAAACACAATAAATTGGGCGAGTAGATTTCCTACTCGCCTTGTAACGATAAATATTCTATTACTCCGTAAAAAATTTTTTCTGCTATTTCCTTTTGATATGCTTCGGTTAAAAGAAGTTTTTCATCTTCTGGACTTGACAAAAAACCACATTCACATATAACTGCTGGTATTTTCGACTGATTTAAAAGATAATAATCGCCCCTTGTTGCCGAATAATCTTTGGGTTGAGCACTTAACGTGTTAAAATGCTTTTGAACGCTTTTAGCAAGTCTTTCGCCCTCTTGCTTGCCTTCTCCAAAAAACACGGTTGCACCTCTTCTTTTGGGCGAAGAATAACAGTTTAAGTGTATGGAAACCAAAACGTCTGCATTTGAATTGTTTATTATTTTTACCCGTTTTTCTAGGTCTCGCTTTTTAAAGCCTTTAGCAGTCGTTCCATATAAACCACCGTAAGAATTTCTCGTCATAATAACGTTTACGCCAATATCTTGAAATTTGGATTTTAAATGACGTGCTATTTCTAAATTGAGGTCACTTTCTTTTACGCTTGTATTAGTTCCCTCTGCCCCGCCGTCAATACCTCCGTGACCTGCGTCTATCACCACTGAAAATACTCTAGAATGCACCCCTGCATCTATTGATTTTGCCGTGTTTAAAAACCATACGCCAAGCAAGGATACAACAATCAAAAACGCTACTATAAGCAAAAACGCTTTACGATTAATCACCATTTTACTACTTATTTACCACCTTTTTACTATTGTATTAAAAAGGGTTGGGTTTTATAACTTTTAGACAAACTATGACAAAATACGTTATCCACACAAACATACGTTCCTATGCCTTAATTAAAGACATAGGAAGCACTGCTTTGTTTTATATTCAGTTAAAATTCGATTTTACCTATGAAGCGGTAGAAGATTTCAACCTCTTGGTCTTTGAAGCCGTCGGGGCTTGTAACACCTTGATGGATAACGATCTTCTCAATCAGTTCGTGAAGCAACGGGGCGGTTAGTTCCGATATGATTGTGTACTTCCGTATCAGAGCAACCCAACGCTCTGCGTTACGTTGCGTTTCAACGCTTTCGGCAAGTCTTGCATTTAAGGCGGCAATCTTCTCGTCCAAGCCGCCTTGCTCGTCTTGATAGCGTCCCCGAAGCATATCGTAGTTACGCTCGTCAATCCTGCTCATTGCGTGATCCTCGTACAGCTTCGCAAACATCGTATCAAGCTCCTTTTGCCGCTTGACCGCTTTGGCGAGTTCCTTTTTGG
>JAFVSF010000045.1 GCA_017503885.1 Clostridia bacterium | reverse complement strand
TGGTTGAGTCATAAGTTTTTCCAATTTTATCATATGCGTTGTAACTTTCTTTTGCGGATATAGAAGACTCTTCCGTAACTAATAGAATATTTGCCGAAAGCTTTAATTTTTGACGGCAAATAATATCACCTCTTCCTTGAATAACAGCTATTCCACCGCCGAGCATAAACCCTGAATCACTTCCAAGTTCATTTGCTAACGGCAAAAGGTCTCCACGCTTTCTAAAAAGAAGTTTCATACCGTTAAGAACGCCTGCAATATCTGCAGAAGAACCGCCTAGTCCAGCACCTAACGGTATGTTTTTATTGATAGTAATATCAACTCCGCCAACGGAAAACTTTTCCTTAAAAAGTTTTGCCGCTTTATATGCAGTATTATCTTCAATTTTGCAACCGCAATCGCCGATAACGGATAAGGTTATGTGGTCGTCTTCTCTTTTTTCTAAAGAAATAATATCGTAAACGTTAATAGAAGAAACCAAAGACTTTAAGAAATGAAATTTTTCATCTTTTCCTAAAACGTCAAGTGTTAAATTAATTTTCGCAGGTACTTTTATTATTACCTTTCTCTTTTGAATTGTCTTCATTTATTTTTGCCTATATATAACTATTCTTTCCTTTCCCGTAAGAGGGAAGTTTAATTCTTTATTTGTTAATACGAGTTCGCTAGGGCAAACGTTTAATCTTTTTGCTAACGACCAAAGTTCTTCCCCTTCAATAGCGATATAGACGCTGATTGCCGAGTTTTCCGTGGGTTTTTCTCCACAGAATTTAATGTCTGAAATATAATCTAGTTTGTTTTTTTCAAAAATAGTTAAACAAAATACTCCGTTAACCTCTATTTCCGCCTCCGTTAAAGAAACGATTTTTGCAAAAGGCTTTTCTAGGCTTGCCTTGATAGAATAATTAACGTTTTCGCCAATGGCAACGTCTAGATTGCAATCAAAAGGAACTTGCCATTTAGTTGTACCAAAACTTCCTTCCGGCGTTCTAATGTATCCGTTTACCGAAACAACCCCAACTACGTTTATTTTCCCGTCTATAATGCTGGTTGAAGTAACCTCTATTTCCTCTCCGCCAACACACATTAATCTAGAGCCTGCAACAAGCTCGTCATTAGACGCTCTACCTGAAAGTCTTGCTTCTACAACTCTGGTTTCTTGTGGTTTAACAAAAGCAAATTCTGCTTTTTCCGTTTCCGTGTTTTCCGTAAGAGAAAAGGCGTCTAACACCATTGTCAATTTCTCTTCAGAATATGCCTCTCCCTCAAATAGCAAGGTAGAAGAAATAGAAATGAGGCTTTTGTTCGTTTCTGCATCAACGGTAATATCCGTTTTAAGCCCCTTTTCTGACACACAGACGTCCGCCATCATTGTAGGCATTGATTCTTCGTATTCCATTTCCATACGGAAAGGAAGGGTTTTTTCCTCTCTTATTATATCGCTTTTTTCTATGTTTTGCAATAGCAGTATGCTAAAATGAACTTCGCCATCTACAATTATGCAACCTATTCCACATTGAACTGCCGTTATTTTTGCCTTTACGTTTTGAGATAAAACTCTTGCTACTGCATAATTTAATTCAAATTCCTCTAATTCTATTACATTTAATATTTCTTCTTTATATTCATTATTACTGGTATCATCAACTATTTGCTTAACAAACAATTTGTAATTTTCTTTCTTTATAGTTAAACCAGCAGCACCTTTATGTCCTCCATATACTTCAATATATTTATTCTTTTCTAACAATTCCATAATATTGACATCAT
>JAFVSF010000044.1 GCA_017503885.1 Clostridia bacterium | reverse complement strand
CGTACCAACCAAGCCAAGTATACCCCGCGTTGGTGGTTGCCGTAAGCGTAAATTCTTTATCATACTTATACGTACCGTTTATCTGTGTGCTTATACCCGCTTTTGCGTTGTTTATATTTACAACGATTTTATAGCTATCGCGCGTGTAATATACGCTTAATACTTGACCGCTGTCGCCGTCGATATTTCCGCTTATTACGCTCTTGCTCACATTGTACGTAAAGTGCGCGTATTCCTTAATTTCCGCCGTTGCGGTGGTATCCGTTTCGCCTTCAAGTTCTACGGTTTCTCGTAAAGTATAATTGTTATCGTCAAGGTTTTGTAAATAATACTCTACTTTATACTTTGTATCTTCATTTGCAGACCAACTTGCCGTATAGGTAACGCCTTTTTCTACGTTAAAAGTAAACTCTTCACTTTCGCATACAAGGGTTTCCCCTTCGTACCAACCAAGGAAAGTATAACCTGCATTTGTAGTTGCCGTGAGTGTGATTTCTTTATCAAACTTATACGTACCACCTGCCGAAACAGTTCCTGCTTTTGTATTATTTCTCGCCGTGGAAATTGTGTATTTATCACGAGTGTATTTAACAACTAAAACTCTACTGCCGTCGCCATCTATATTGCCACTTATTGTGCTTTGGCTTGCATTATAAGTAAAGTGAGCAAAATCTTTAATTTCGGCAGTTGCTAACGTATCGGTTGTGCCACGTAAAGTGTCGGTATGGTCTATCGTGTAATTGTTATCTTCAACGTTTTGCAAATAATACTCTACTTTATACTCGGTATTTGTATGAGCCTGCCAATTTGCAGATATAGTAACGTTATTTACTATTGGAGTTGAAAAATCATAATCCCAACCAGTAAAAGTGTAGCCTGTTCTCGTTGTGGTCGGCTCGGTTGCTAAACTATCTTCCTCTATTTGTTGAGAAGAAACACTGCTACCACCACTTACGTTAAACGAAACTGTGTAGATAGGTCTTCTGCGAATTGTTACAACGTAGGTTTTTACAAGTTTTCCTTCAATCGTTTCAAATACGTAAAAAGTGTTATCTCCAACGTTTAAAGGAACTATTTTTGTTATAATTGTTTGTGTTCCGTAGCTGTCTAATGAAACTATAAAATCAGCGTTACCCACAACTGCTATTTCGTTTACAAACGAAAACTCAATGGTCGCATTATCAAACTTGCCGTAAACGTTAGTTCCGTCAACGGTTAAAGTTTTAAACAAAATACCCGTTTCATCTTGTATCACTAAATCGCTTTCCGTTTCACTTTCGCTTTCTTGCTCGCTTGGGGACTCTATAATAGATTCTTTTATGCTTTGGTTAGAATTTTCACTATTAGACTCGCCTTTGTTCTTTTTGCACGCAACAAAAAGAGATAGACAAACACAAAGCATTAAAACTAAAATTTTGAAAAACTTATTTTTCATAATTCTTCTCCTTAAACAAAAAAGTGCCGACTTAAACGATAAGCCGACACTTGACAAAGTGTTGCTTGTTCGCTAAGTTGCGACACTCATTTTAATCCGTGTAAAAGATTTATGTAATGCGAAAAGGTACACTTATGCCCTATAAGTATACTTTTACACGTTTAATATTAAAATGAAGTCGCATATATATTTTATCACTTTAAATTTACCAAGTCAAGACATATCTCAAATTAATTAAAGTATCTAACTTTAATTATAAATAAAAATTAAGCCCGTGCTGTTTTGCACGGGCTTTTACGCTTAAATTTTTTATCTTACTTTATCGCTTTTTAAAAGTGAATATTTTCCACTTTTTAAAATTTCTACTAACTGCTCGATTGTAGTTATCTTTTCTTCAGTTAAAATTCCACCCGTTGCAGGCACGTAAGAGTAATGCAAATCCGTGCCGGACGTTTTTATAAGCCCGTATTCTTCTGCCCACTGCATAGCAATAAAATTACGCTCTGGATGACCTATATGACCGTTATAAACCTCTACACCATCTAAAAAGTCAGGTTTTGTAACGGTTATTCCGTTACGAAATGGGTGAGCTTGAATAAAAAGCCATCCGTTTTGCTTGCAAACCTCGTGAAAACTCTCGGGTGTGTAATCAAAAATTTCGGGGGTTTTACGCATAAAATCTTCAAAATCGCCAAACCAAAGATAATCGTTTGCATTGCAGTTGAACCTAATTTCTGCACCACATAAAACAGTCAACTTATCCTTTGCAACCTCTTTCATTTTTTTAAACGCTTGCATAAAAATATCAACGTATTCGCCGATATCTTTACATTTATAAAGGTCGAAAACGCAAGGCGAATAATGATTGGTTAAAATTACCGTATCGTAACCTGCTTTTGTGTATATTTCTACTAAAGACTCTGCAGATTCCGTGCTACAAGGGCTAGCCTCACTAGAGTGACAATGAAGTTCTGTTTTAAACATTTTTTCTATCCTAATTATGGAATAAACGGACATATAGCCATACCTAATACGGCAGATATAAGTATTAAAATTATAGGATTGATTTTCTTTTTAAAGATTTTTTTATAACCAAAAAAGCATATAGCAACGACTACGAAAATTATAGCCCTTGAAAAAGAAAATTGCACCTTATTGCCCAAACTTTCTATGGCAAAAACGGCTTTAAAAAACATTGAAATTGCAGTTGCAAAAATTATGCCCGTTACTGCAGGTTTCATGCCGTTTACAACAGCGTTTACACCTGCATATTTAAGCAAATTGCTAATTAGTGCTGCTATTATAATAATTATAATAAACGACGGCAACACAACACCGAGCGTTGCACATAAAGCACCTAAAATTCCACTTTGCGTCGCTCCTACAAAGGTTGCAATATTTACAGCGATTGGACCTGGCGTAGACTCCGAAATTGCAATTATATTTAAAAACTGCTCTTCCCCAAGCCACCCATAACTTAAAGTCTTTTCTCTCATTAGGGCTATCATTCCGTAGCCACCACCAAAAGAAACTGCACCTATTTCTAAAAAGGTAAGAAAAAGTAAGAGGTTAATATCCATTATTTTTTCTCCTTTTTACAAAGTAAGCCGATAAGATAAACCGTTAGCCCCAACACTCCACCTATAAGCACGAAATATATAGATGAAAAGTTTATGCCAAAAAACGCAAATGCTAACATACATAAAAGCGTACAAGAAAAAACGATTACGTTAAAAGGCGACTTTTTCATATTTTTAAAGAATTTAATTCCTGCCGATAATATTAAAAATATTATTGCAACTTGAATACCTTTAAACGCATATTGTACGATTTTTAGCGACATAAATGCATCAAATATAAGCGAAATTAAATAAATTATAAAAAACGACGGCAAGCAAACTGCAATAGTTGCAATTATAGAACCTAAAACACCTGCCACCTTATAGCCTATATACGTAGCACAGTTTATTGCAACAGGGCCTGGAGTTGACTCGGCTATCGCCACCATACTTTCAAACTCATCGCTATCTATCCACTTTCTTTTTTCAACGTATTCGTGTTGGATAATTGCAATCATTGCAAGTCCACCACCGAAAGTGAATAGCCCCACCTTGAAATAGGATAGGGCTAAATCTAATATGTTTTTAAAATTAATTTTCTTCATTTTTAACTTCTTTAAAATCTTGCTTTACTTCCCCTTGCTTTGCATCAAGTTCTTTTGCTCTAAGTTTATAACCAAGTTCAAGCAAGAAATAAACGCCAACACTAGCAACAACCATTAATATTGACCAAAACTGTGAAGGAGAAATTCCCGTTACAAAAGTTCCTCTTTCATCTCCTCTAACAAACTCAATCAAAAATCTAAAAATACCATAAGTTAAAAGATAAAGCGAAAGATTATGCTTAAAGTCTTTTTTTACGTAAAGTATAAGCATTACTGCAAAAAGAGCAAAGAGGAAAAACGCCTCGTAAAGTTGCGTTGGATGAACCTTGTGCGAAAGGAAAGGGAACTTTACACCAAGAAAACTTTCAGTTGGTTTTCCATAGCAACAACCTGCAAAAAAGCAACCTACTCTACCAAAAGCATGTGCCACAACAATACAGCATGGAAGAAGTGAAATTATATCAACGAGCCTATTTTTAAGCATTGGTCTAAATATAAAATATCCTACCAAGAAAGATACAACGCCACCAATAAGCCCACCGATAAAGGTCATACCACTATTAAAGAGGTCAAACCCTTCTTCTGGATTTTCAATATATGCGTATATTGCCTGAAAAAGACAAGCAGACACAAAGCCTACTACTATTGCAACTATGCCATTGTAAAATAAAAAGTCAATAAAACTTTCTTTAACTTTGCCACTTGCAAACTTAAATAAAACGAGTACGCAACAAAGAACGCCAACTGCTATACAGATACCGTATAAAGTTACGTAATCTTTACCACCAATATGGAATAATGGATCTGAATACATAAATCACCTACTATATAAATATTATAATCATTTTAACATATAAAATTAGATTTTGCAATAGTATAAATACACTTTTATTTGCTAAAAATACAAAAACGGTTGATTTTTTTCAACCGTTTTTATTTAAAATATTCAATTTATCGACTTATACAAGGACTTTTCTGTTAAAAAAGTTTTTCAACACTAATCTTATCGTATATTTCGTAATACTTATCTCTATAAAAAAGATTAGTACCTGGAGTTGTAACAGAAGCAGTGCCAGCAGCAACTGCACTACGCAAGATTTCTTCTCTTGACGCACCTTGTTCTATCATAACGGATGCCGCAGCGACCATACCATCGCCTGCACCAACCGTACTATTGACAGCAACACTTGCACTTTTACAAAATAGTGCCGAATTGCCATCTGTAAGAATTGCACCCTTTCTACCGAGTGAGAGCATTACGTTTTCAGCACCAGCCTCTATAAGTTTTCTACAGCCACCTATCATTTCGTCAATAGTAGAATAATGCTCGCCCGTAATATTTTGAAGTTCTTCAATATTAGGCTTTACCATATACGCACCCGACTTTAACGCCTCTATCATGTTTTCGCCGGTCGTATCAATTATTCTTTTAGACGTCTTGCTAATGCAATTAGAAAGTTTTTTGTAATAGTCCGCTTTTATACCAGATGGCAAAGAGCCACTAATTACCGTTACGCTTGCCGATTTAGAAAGTTCGGAAATAAGTGACAACAATTCTGCCTGTTTTTTATCTGAAACAGGTTCACCTCTATCATTGATTTCCGTCATCATTGAACGTTTATCTACTATTTTATAATTAGTTCTTGCACTTCCACTACTCCAAACAAAGGTGTTTTTAACCTTTTCATCATCTAGAGTATGGACAAACATCTTTCCATTATCGTCAAACATAAAGCCTGTGGCAAAGCTATCGTAGCCAAGCCTTGCAACGCCTATGGCTACGTTAAGTGCTTTACCTGAATATGTTATAACTTTGTTTTCGATTCTATTTAAAGCACCAGTCCTTAACGAATCGAGCTCGATAGTACAGTCAACCGAAGGGTTGGGACATACCGATAAAATCATTTAAATATTAAGCCTCCTTCTTTTTGTCGGCTATTATTTTATCTTGTAAGTGAGCAGGAACTTCTTCATAACGCTCGAAAGCAGTTGTATAACTTCCTCTTCCTTGAGTCATACTACGAAGTTCTGTTGCATATTTCAAAATTTCAACTTGAGGAGCTTCTGCCGTAATAACTGCAAGTGAACCGATAGCGTCTGTACCTAATATTCTACCTCTTCTCTTGTTCATATCTCCCATAATATCGCCCATATAGTTATCAGGAACAACGATTTCCATTCTCATAACAGGCTCTAAAATACAAGGAGATGCGTTCTTTAAACCTTCTGCATAAGCAAGTTTTGCAGCAGAAACGAAAGCAACTTCTTTACTATCAACTGGGTGTGAACTTCCGTCAAAAAGAGTACACTTGAGGTTTACTACAGGATATCCTGCTAAAACACCCTCTTTTACAGCCTCTCTAAGACCTTTATCAACTGCAGGAATAAATTGTCTTGGAACTACGCCACCAACAACTGCGTCAACGAATTCGTACATACCGTCTTCTGCACCTGGCTCAAAACGAACTTTACAGTGACCGTATTGACCTGCACCACCAGATTGCTTTTTATGTTTACCTTCGCCTTCAGCACACTTTCTAATAGTTTCACGATATGCTACCTTTGGTTCAGAAAGAACTGCATCGCAACCGAACTTTGCCTTAAGTTTTTTACAAATAACTGCAAGGTGAGTTTCGCCAACGCCTTCGAGGAGCATTTCACCCGTGTCGTGATTCTTTTCTACCTTAAACGAAATATCTTCTTCTTGTAAACGCTTAAGACCGGCAAAAACCTTATCTTCTTCGCCTTTTTTAGCAGCACCAACAGCCATTGCATATTCAGCAGCAGGCATTGGAATAGGAGGAAGAGTAACTTTTGCACCTTCTACTAAAACGTCACCAGTTTGTACGTTATTAAGTTTAGCAAACGCACCGATATCGCCTGCAGAAACAACGTCTGTAGGGATTTGTTTTTTACCTCTTACGTAGTAAAGGGCACTAATTTTTTCTGCAGACTCTGTTCTTGGGTTAGATAAAGTCATACCAGATTTAACGATACCAGTTAAAACTTTAAAGAGGTTCATCTTACCTACAAATGGATCAACTATAGTTTTGAATACTCTAACGATAGCCTTGTCATTATTGTCTGCACTAATAACCATTTCCATACCACCAGCACCAACGGAAACAACGTCGTTTCTATCTTCTGGAGATGGAAGTGTTGAAACAATTTTATCCATAAGGTTGAATATACCTTGGTTTTTAAGTGCACTACCACCCAAAACTGTAATTGTAGAACAAGCCTTAACACCGAGTTTTACGCCATGTTCAATTTCTTCGCCTGTAAGTTCAACGCCTTCGAAGAATTTGTCCATAAGTTTTTCATCATTTTCAGCAGCAGCCTCTGCAAGAGCCATTCTTGCTTCTTCCCAGTCTGCTTTTAAACGATCTGGAATAGGGCTTTCATTTCTTTCCCAGTCACGAAGAACACCGTAAGCAACCTTAACAAAGCCCTTCATCTTCTCATCTACCATGTTAGGAATAATCATAGGAGCAATTTTATTGCCGTATTTTTCCTTTATAGCAGATACGGTTTTAATAAAGCTACTGTTTTCTTTATCAAGACCGTTAATAAATAAAATTGATGGAATTTCATGCTTTAAGCAGTATTCAATAGCCTTTTCAGTACCAACTGTTAAAGTGCCAGAGCCTCCTGTTACGATAACGGCACTGTCACAAGCTTCAAGTGCTTGGTTAAACTCGCCCTCAAAATCAAAAAATCCTGGAACGTCTAAAAGGTTAAAAGTAATATCTCTACCTTTTTTGTCTTTATATTTACATCTTGCTGCCGCAAGGCTGATTGAACTCTTTCTAGCTATTTCTTCAGGATCAAAATCGCATACGGTATTGCCGTCTTCCGTTCTTCCCTGTCTTTCAATAGCACCTGTGTTGAAAAGTATTGCTTCGGCAAGAGTGGTCTTGCCTTCGCCACTGTGACCGATAATCGCCACGTTTCTAATAGTGTCTGTAGTCATAATTTTCCCGTCCTTAATCTATTTTTAGCGTACGTACACGCTACTCTTCTTATATTATATTACTTTCTTAAGGTGATTTCAATAGCAATTCAAAATTTTTAAAATTTTTTTCACATTTTTTATTTTTTATGCAAATTCCACATAAATATTCGCTATCTTAATCTTTATTTGTTAATTTTAATCATAAAAATCCCCACAAGCAAAGTGTGGGGAATAATTTTATTCTATTGAAATTACAGTGTACCCTTCAGCCTCGATAGCAGACTTAATTTGCTCGTCGGAAATCTCCGTTTCAGCAAAAGTAGCAGTTTTCTTTTTAAGGTTTATCTCAACTTCTATACCTAGTTTAGCAAAAACTCCCTCTACTCTTTTTTGACAGTGAACGCACATCATTCCGTCTATCACAGCAACTCTTTGATTTTTCTTTTTGAATAACATTTCTTCTTCTCCTTTTTCATTATTAAGTTTTAAATATCTAAGCCTTAACGCATTTCCAACGACAAACACACTTGACGTGCTCATAGCAAGAGATGCTATCATTGGGTTTAAAAGGACGCCTAAACCATATAACGCACCACACGCAATAGGTATTAAAAGCACGTTATAAAAAAACGCCCAAAATAAATTTTGCTTAATATTTCGCATTACGGACTTGCCAATTTTAAGAACTTTAACGCAATCGGTTAGGTCGTTTTTTATTAAAACTACGTTTGCACTTTCAATAGCAATGTCCGTTCCTGCACCGATTGCCACGCCAACCGTCGCCATCTCTAAAGCAGGGGCATCGTTTACTCCGTCGCCTACCATCATTACCTTTCTACCAGCATTTTCCAATTCTTCTATCTTGCGATGTTTATCTTCTGGAAGCACCTCTGCAAAAAACTCTATACCTAGTTCGCCTGCAACCTTTTTTGCCGACTTTTCATTGTCGCCAGTTAGCATCAACACTTTAATACCTTGTGCCTTTAAATTGGAAACTGCCACTCTGCTAGACGGCTTAATTTGGTCGTTTATCGACATATAGCCTAATATTTCATCTTTTTCTGCGAGTATTAAGACTGTTGAACCAATCTCTTCCTCGATCAAATTTTCTGCCCTTTTATAGAGTTCGTCCCCAAAGGTTTGTCTTATGAGTGCCAAATTCCCAAAACAATAATTTTTGCCATTTACACTACCTAAAACACCCTTACCTCTCACGGCTACGTAATCATTTACACTGTAACTTGCAAAATTTCTTTCCTTTGCCAAATTTATAATTGGAAAACTTAAAACGTGAGAACTTTTCTCCTCAAGTGAATAACAAATTCTTATAAACTCTTCTTCGCTAATAGAAAGTGCAACCACTTTGGAAACTTCAGGTTTGCCGTTTGTAATCGTACCCGTTTTATCAAGCACAACGGTATCTATTTTTGCAGATGACTGTAAAACTTCTCCACTTTTTATAAGTATTCCGTTTTCGGCAGACTTGCCCGTGCCAGCCATAAGCGAGGCTGGAGTTGCAAGACCTAATGCACACGGACACGAAACGACTAAAACGCTTACTGCAACGTTAAATGCAAAGGCAAAATCTTTAGTTGCTAACCACCAAATAAGCATTGCCGTCAAAGATATCGCAATAACTATAGGAACGAAAATTCCCGAAATTTTATCGGCAAGCCCTGCGATAGGAACTTTAGTCGAATTTGCATCTTCAACGAGTTTAACTATTTTATAAACGGTCGTATCTTCGCCAACAGACGTAGCCTTTACCTTGGCGTATCCACCAGAAAATTTCGTACCACAAACGGCGTTATCTCCAACCGATTTGAAAATAGGAATACTCTCTCCCGTAATCATAGACTCGTCGACGTATCCATCTCCCTCTACTATTTCACCGTCGGCAGGAACGGAAAATCCGTCTTTTAAAATAAATATATCCCCAACTTGAAGTTCAGCACTTTTGATTTCAATTTCTTTTCCGTCTTTTAAAACCACTGCATTATCTGGTGCAAGCCCAATGAGTTTCTCTATTGCACCCATAGTTTTATTTTTAGATTTTTCTTCCAAAAACTTGCCTAAGGTAATTAATGCAACTATCATTGCAGAGCCTTCAAAATAAAGGTTGTGTGCATAGGTATGAACGTTCTTACCAAGCCCTATCATAACTATAGCAAAAACTCCGTATAAAAACGACACGGAAGAGCCTAGTGCAACTAAACTATCCATATTGGGCTTTAATCTGACGAGATTTTTAAACCCAACTGTAAAATACGAATAGTTAGTAACGACGACTACTAGTGCAATTACTGCTTGAGTTAGAGCAAATGCAAACGGCTTTTCAAAAAATTTTGGTTGAGGAAGCCCAATCAT
>JAFVSF010000043.1 GCA_017503885.1 Clostridia bacterium | reverse complement strand
TCCTTTTCGTCAACAAGGTCGGTTTTATTTAAAACGTAAAGAACTTTTTTATTCACGAAAAGTCTATCTAGTTTTTTATTAATTGATGCCCTTGGAGCACGAGCGTCCAAAACAATCATAACGCCGTCAACGAGTTTAAGGTTGTCTTCCATCATTCTCATTGCGGCAGTCATATGGCCTGGGAACCACTGTAAATGTTGCATTTTAATCCTCTTTATTAAGCAAATCTGGTCTATTTTTTCTAGTAATTAATTCCGACTGTTTTCTTCTCCATTTATCCACTTCGCCGTGATTACCACTAGTCAAAACTTCCGGAACTTTCATCCCCTTAAACTCTTGTGGGCGAGTGTATTGTGGGTATTCTAGTAACCCATTAGAAAAACTCTCTTGCGAAAGAGATTCCTTATTTATAACCCCCTCTACGTAGCGTGAGACGGCATCCGTTACTGCCATTGCAGGAATTTCTCCACCTGTAAGAACGTAATCGCCAACGGAAAGTTCCTCGTCAATATAGAGGTCTATTACTCTTTGGTCAACACCTTCGTAATGCCCACAAAGAAGTAATAAGTTTTCTAAAGTAGAGTATTCCTCTACTATCTTTTGATTAAAAACCCTTCCTCTTGGGGAAAGAAACACTCTCTTAGCCTTATGCTCTGGGTCAATAAACTCAATTGCACTAGAAATTGGTTGAGGCATCATAACCATACCTGCGCCACCACCAAAAGGAGTATCGTCGCACTTTTTGTGTTTATCTAGGGTGTAGTCTCTTATATCGTGAATATTTATTTCAAGTTTTCCACTTTCTACCGCCCTACCTATTATACTCGTCTTTAAAGGAGTAAACATTTCGGGAAATAGAGTTAGTATATCAATCTTCATAAACGCAAACTTCTTCTAATTTATTTTTATATGCAAATACTTTTCCAAATTCAACGTCAACTTTAAAAACTACTTTCTTTAGAAATGGAAAACGCATAACTCTACCATCATTACATTGTACGGTAAAAATATCTGTATTTGCTTGGGTAATATCAACTATTTTTCCAATAACTGCCTCATTTTCATCTAAAAGTTGACTATTTATAATGTCGGCAATAAAATAGTGACCTTCTGAAGGTTCAATAGCGTTTGCCCTATCTACGCACATATATTTGCCACGCAAAAGTTCCGCAGAATTTCTGTCGGCAAATCCGCTTATAGATACGAAAACCTCGTTACCTACAACTCTTGAATTCAAAACTTTATATGGCTTTTCATCAATAAAAACCTCTTTCAGTTTACGAAAACGATTGCTATCGTCAGATAAAGGCAAAACTTTAACTTCGCCTCTAATACCCTGTGGTTTAACAATAAGACCTATTCTTAAAAATTTATTCATAGTTTAAGTGAAAAAAAGGGGAAAACTAATTCCCCTCACGTTCCTTGATTTCAATATTATACTTTTTGTCTTCTTTCAAAGAAACGGCACGCACGATTGTACGAAGAGCCTTGGCTATTTTACCTTGACGGCCAATAACCTTTCCCATATCACTCTCTGCAAGAGTGACCGTAACGGTAACGTTTTTATCCTTTTCCTCTATCTTGTACTCGACCTCGTCTGGTTTTTCCGCAAACGTGCCGACTACGAACTTGATAAGTTCTATCATACTCTCACCTGCAAACTATTTTTTATCTGATTTGCGGACCTTAGTTTTTGGAGCAGAAAGTTTAGTAGGTTTTGGTATAATGCCTTG
>JAFVSF010000042.1 GCA_017503885.1 Clostridia bacterium | reverse complement strand
ATTAAAGCACAACGAAACTCATCACTGGTATGAGTGTATTTGTGGCGAAAAAGATAGTTCTACCGAAGAACCTCACGCAGGTGGCACGGCAACTTGCACTGAAAAAGCACTTTGTTCAACTTGTAATGAGGCATACGGCACGACTTTAGCACATACGTATAATATATTAAAGCACAACGAAACTCATCACTGGTATGAGTGTATTTGTGGCGAAAAAGATAGTTCTACCGAAGAACCTCACGCAGGTGGCACGGCAACTTGCACTGAAAAAGCAATTTGCTCAACTTGTAATGAGGCATACGGCACGACTTTAGCACACACGTATAATATATTAAAGCACAACGAAACTCATCACTGGTATGAGTGTACTTGTGGCGAAAAAGATAGTTCTACCGAAGAACCTCACGCAGGAGGCACGGCAACTTGCACTGAAAAAGCACATTGCTCAACTTGTAATGAGGCATACGGCACGACTTTAGATCACGAATTCACTGAAATAAAATACAATATCAATTATCACTGGTATGAGTGTACTTGTGGCGAAAAAGATACAACAACGGAAGAATTACATATTCCGTCAGCCCCAGCAACGGCAACAACGCCTCAAATATGTACAACCTGTAATTTTGTGATACAAAATGAAACGGGTATTTTGTTTAAAACTTTAACCGTTGACGGAACTAACGTTTACGGTAAAGTAAGCAACGTCACCGAAATGTTTTCGTTTATTAACGAAATTGAAGTGAAAGGCAATGCAAAATTCGTTGTATCGTTAGATATTTACGGAATACAAACAGTAGTGTCAAAAACAATACCTTTAGAAATAGGCGATAATAAGGTTTACGTTACAGAAACAGTAGATGGCGAGCCTACTAATTTATATACGGTAATCGTGCGTCGTCGCCCAACGTATGAGGTAACCTTTAATGCAAACGGTGGTACGGCTGTTGAAAAACAAATAATAGAAGAAGACTATCTTGCAACCGAGCCGACCACAACGAGAACAGGCTACACTTTTACGGGTTGGGATTATGATTTTGCAGAACCGATAATTGAAAATGAAGAAATTACGGCAAGTTGGTCTGCAAATGAAGATACAGAGTATAAAGTTGAATATTATCTTCAAAATATTGAAGACGATAACTATACTTTAGACCATACCGACACTTTACGTGGCACAACCGATACGTTAGCAACTGCCGATATTAAAGAATTTGACCACTTTACGTTTATCGAAGGCGAAAGCATAATAAGTGGCAATATAGATGGCGACGGCAGTAGAGTTTTAGTTGTGAAATACACTCGTGATAAATACACAATTTCCACGGCGAGAAATAACGAAAAAGCAGGTTCTGTAACTGGAGCATGTACGTATAAGTTTGATAAAGAAATTACTCTTACGGCAATAACAAATGCAGGTTATACTTTCCTTGGTTGGTACGAGGGTGAAGACCTTGTATGCGAAAGTGAAGAGTTTACTTTTAACGCAGAAAAAGGCGTTACCTATACGGCAACTTGGTTTACGCATACCGATACAGAGTATAAAGTAGAGTATTATTTACAGAACCTTGAAGATGATAACTATACT
>JAFVSF010000041.1 GCA_017503885.1 Clostridia bacterium | reverse complement strand
GTGCAAATAGAGGCGTTTATTCACGGTGCAATGTGCATCTCTTATAGTGGCAGATGCTTACTTTCTAACTATTTTAACGGTCGTGACGGTAATCGAGGCGAGTGTGTACAAGCTTGCCGTTGGCAATACGAAATTAGAGAAAAAACCAAAGAGGGCGAATTCTATCCAATAGAGGAAGATGACCGTGGCACGTATATTTTAAATAGTAAAGACCTCAATATGATGGAGCATATTGGCGAGATGATAAAAGCCGGTATTGTGTCGTTTAAAATTGAGGGCAGAATGAAGAGCGAATACTATTTAGCAACTGTTATAAACGCTTATCGTAGAGCAATAGATGAATTTTTAAAAATTGGCGATAATTACAGTAAAAATATGATGTTTTATGAAGAGTTATTAAAGACTAATCACCGTGTTTTTACAACTGCATATATGTTTGGCAATAATGAAAAGACCGTTAATTACGAGGACTCGCAATCAACGGGTAGCAGGCAGTTTATAGCAAACGTTATAGGCGACGGCAACGGTGAATATTTTACCGTTCAAATGCGTAACCGTTTTAAGGTTGGAGATACCCTTGAGGTTCTTTCGCCGAGTGATAACTTTAATAAAACTTTCGTTGTTGAAAAGGTTACCGATGAAGAAGGTTCTCCTGTGGAGGATGCAAAAATCGTTCAACAGACGTTGAGAGTTTATTCAAATTTAATGCTTAAAGCAGGCGATATTCTTCGCAGATAGGAGAGTTTATGAAAAATATAATAGTAATTACTGGTGCGTCAAGCGGAATTGGTAAAGACTTCGTAAAACAAATCGAACAAAAAGAAAAGGTAGACGAAATTTGGGTGCTTGCAAGAAGAGAAGATAGACTTATCGAACTTTCTAAAGAGTTACACACAAAAATCGTACCTATTGCAATCGACCTTTCAAATATGGAGCAAATAGACGTTTACAAACAAAAACTTGAGAAGGAGTGTCCAAACGTTGTACTTCTCGCTAACTGTTCGGGTTTTGGCAAGTTTGACCATTTTGAAAATATTCCTTTAGAAACCGAACTCAATATGATAGACCTTAACGTTAAGGCTGTGGTTAGTATGACAAGTTACACCATACCATATATGACAAGGGGTGCAAAAATAATAAACATTGCATCTTGTTCGGCTTTTCAACCTATTCCTTACGTTAATATTTACGCATCAACAAAAGCGTTTTTACTCCATTTTTCAAGGGCTTTAAACGTAGAACTTAAATATAAAGGCATTTCAGTTACGGCAGTTTGTCCTTTCTGGACTAAAACTGAGTTTTTTGACAGGGCTGTAAATAAGGAAAAGAAAGAGGTTGTTATTAAGTATTCGGTAATATACGATAGCCAAAAGGTTGTTGCAAAGGCTATCAAAGATGCGTATAAGGGTAAAGACGTGTCCGTATACGGTGGTAAAAACAATTTCCAAAGATTGCTTGTTAAAATGCTCCCACATAAACTTGTTATGAAGATTTGGTGCAATCAGCAGAAATTTAACGGCACACCAGATATTCGTTAAATTTTAATTATAAATTTAATCGAACTCTTACTTTAAGGAGAAAGATTATAAAAACAATCTGTAGTAGAAAAATCAAAGGCACAATAGGTGAGTGTAAGAGTTTTTCAATATAGAGTATATAGTAAAGAGAAGTGTATATAGTAAAGAGAAGTGAATCGAGGAGGACGTTTCATGGAAAAAGAATATGAAACCCCGTTTGTTAGGTTGCTACGAATTCAGGAAGACTTAGTAAGGTGTTCTGAAGGTGCACAAGAAGATATTTTTGGCAACGAGGATTGGGATTGAGAGGTGAAAAAATGAGAAGAAAGAATGGTTTATTGATATCTCTTATTATTTTTATGTGTACGTTTGTCATGGGAATATTAACCCTTACATTTGAAAAGACGGAAAACGTTTATGCTGCAAATACGTCTGTAAAGAGGCTTACGGATGATGATACAGACTTTTTTATTGAAGAAGGTGCGTCTGTCCGTGTAAATGGCGAGTCATACAAAGAAAACGGTTTACGTTATACCATTGGTATGAGAAAAGATGCGTATGAAATGTTAAAGTCGGAAAGATTCGGGTTTACCGACGTTACGTTCGGTGTGTTGATTGCACCAGCATCAAATAAATACGTTTTAACGCCAGAAAGCGTCTTTGGTATAAACGGTGGGACTGTACAATATGACTGGGCTGTAGAAGACGAAAACGGAAATTTGACGTATAACGGAGATGGTACGAAAAGGCGTATCATCAATATTCAAACGGATAAATTATTCACGGTAAAGGATAGAAGCGAAGACGAATATTATTTCCATGGCTCGATTGTCAACGTAAACAAAGACAATTTGACCAGGGAATTCCAAGGCGTAGGCTATCTGCTTTTTACATACGGTGGTGTAAAAAACTGTGTTATGCTCAGTAATGAGACTCATATTAGGTCGATTGTTTACGTGTCGCAGATGGCTGTGGCTGCAAACAGTGTGCATAGTGCTTGGTTGGAAGAAAATTATATAGATGCAGTAAGGGGTGTGTCTGCTAAATATACGGAAGAAAATTATTTGGAGCAAGAAGACGGCTCATTTAAATTAGATGAAGGCACGAAAAAGACGATAACTTCTACCATTAACGAGTCGGTTGCATTGGATTCAGCACCTACGTTTAGTGGGTATGCATTTGACCAAGCAGATGAGCGAAACGTTTTATCAGGGAAGGTAATCGTTAACGACAAACTTGTGCTTAAACGATATTATCGCTTGGGATATTCTACGTCTGAGTTAAACGTTGGCGAAGCGTCTACTGTGACAACTTCTTTTCAAGTGGCAGAAAATCAAGATGAAAACCAAGTTATGATTAAAAACGTAGGTGAAAACTACGTTGCTGTAACTGCACGTAGTTCTATGGTTGAAGATGCTGGATTTTATTCATTTGCTATTAATCTTGCAGGTGAGGCAACAGATTCTTGGAATGGAGATTTAACTCTTCAATTTACCCCAAACGGATGGTATTTGACAAGTGGCAACATCTTTACGGATGAAAATAGAATTGTAAAATTTAAGACGGCGTTAGACTTGGAAAATTCTAAAAAAGCCTTTACACTTATTTATAAAGCCACTTATAATGGTAACGAATATTATACAAACGGCATGCAATTAGAACTTTGGATTGCACAGCACGATATTGGAGCAGATATTAAAAACCTTTCGTTCACGAGGTTAGAAACCACTCAAATTTTGAATAGCGAAAAAGCACAATTTGAAGAGAATAAATTGATAATAAAATATACTGCTTTATCTAAGGAGAAGTTTATTCCTGATTTTAGTTGTATGATACAACAAGGTTGGAACACTGCTTGTTCGTGGGAAGTAAAAAACGTGCAAATTTTAACGTCTGCACCAATAGAAGAGGAAAATCCTTCGGAGGGTGTATCTGATCTAAATTATGAATATATAAAACCATTAAACGATAACAAAGACCACGTAACGCTTATTAAAACGAAATATGAGACGGAAGGGGCTGTTGTTGTAGATGCAATTGCTACTGAGTTTGGTGCAGATCCAACGGGAATACAAGACAGTACGCAGGCAATTCAGGCGGCACTTAATTACGTAGCAGAATTAGGAGGAGGAACAGTATTTTTACCTGTTGGAAAATACTTAGTTAGGTCTACGATTCGTATTCCTAACTACGTTTCATTAGTTGGCGACTGGAATAAACCAAATGCTTCAAATACTGATGAAGGCTTTGACTACGGAACGGTTATTTTGGCAAAACCGAACGTGCTTAGTGCATCAGACGAGCCTGAAAAAGATCCTCTTTTTGCTCTCAGTGATCTTTCGGGAATGGTTGGCTTGACTTTCTATTACGTAGAACAGAATGCATCGGATGTTAAAAAGTATAGTTACACGATTTATGGAGGTGCTC
>JAFVSF010000040.1 GCA_017503885.1 Clostridia bacterium | reverse complement strand
CCTTTTAAACACTACCCTAACTGTTAGAAGAGCACAGGCAAACTCACATAGCAAATGCGGTTGGACTTGGTTTACAGACGAGGTTATAAAACTACTTTCTAAACGAGAAGAGCCTATCGTGTTTATTCTTTGGGGTGGAAACGCAAGGAGCAAAAAAGCCCTTATTGATAAAAACAAGCATTATATTATAGAAAGTGCACATCCAAGCCCACTATCTGCATATAACGGATTTTTTGGCAGTAAACCGTTTTCTAAAACAAACGAATTTTTAAAATCAATAGGCAAAGAGCCTATAAACTGGGATTTAAACTAAATAAAACTAACGCCCGATGCGATTTATTTTCGCATCGGGCGTTTTACGTTACGTTTTATCTTTTAAAATATCTTCTTAAATTTCTTAAACAAATCTTTATCTGAGCCTATATAAAATTTGGTTTCGCCTCTTTGAGTAACGACTAATCTTATTTTTGTTTTATAATAGCCGTTTTCATCTGCAACGTTATTACTCTCAACACATACGTAACGTTCGTAAGACAATACTCCGTGCTTTCCGTTTATCAAATTTCTTTTTATTTTTGCAATATTAGAATAATATACGCTATACGTAACCACATTAAACTCCGTAGGGAATTCTGTTCCGCTTATCTTTTCGTAATCAAAAGTCATTAGACCCTCGCCTACCGTAGGTAGTGAGCCGTATATTTTCATCGACTCGGAATCTTGAGGCGTTACCGTTAAATATTTTTCTCCGACGTTTTGTAAAATGTAATTTTTTACGTATTGAACGTAATCGATTGACAGCGATTCTGTAGTATAGCAAACGTATTCATACCAACCGCGCTTATCCTTTGTTTGCCTACCGTTTTTCTCTATATTGCTTATATAACACTCATATTCTTCCAAAACAACACCTTGCGGTTTTTGCAAATCTTCAAGCCAAAAAAGTTCCATAACAGGCTCATCAAAAACGTTGCCTTGTATAACGTTAGGCTTTCTTAAAAAATGCAAGTAATGTTTAACGCCAACAAGCCCACCAACTACTATTACGATTGAAAGAATAACACTTATAACTGCTATTTTATGGCGTCGCAAAAAAAGCCAAACGTTTTTAAATGCGTTTACAATACCTTTGCCTATCGATGTGAAAAAGTCTTTAACCTTACGCATAAAGTTGTTAAATGCAAAACTTTTCATATTTTCTCCTATAAATTAGTTAAATTATACTTGTATTTTATCAGAAAAAAACAAAATGTCAATACCCTTTTACTAAATTTTTAAATTTTAAAACTCAAGTAACAATGCCCGACGCAAATTTTGCATCGGGCGTTATTTTAATTTAACATGTTTGAAGGCTTAAAAACAAGTCGACAACCTCATCAATTTTAACTTCTTTTCTATCTCCGTCTGCCATACGCTTTACAGTGCAAACGCCTGTTTCAAGTTCGTTATCGCCTAAGGTTATAACGTTTTCTGCACCGATTTTATCTGCATACTTAAACTGAGCCTTTATACCTCTGCCTGCGTGGTCAACCTCTGCCTTTACGCCTTTTTTACGAAGAGCAGTTACTATCTCATACGCCTTTTTATAAGCAAGGTCGCCCATAGACGCAACGTAGAGTTTTACACCGTTAGGATTTGGAATTGGAGCATTTACAGCCTCCATAAGCATTAAAATTCTTTCTAAGCCCATACCAAAGCCTACGCCACAAGTTGGGTTTCCACCAAGTTGAGCGATAAGGTTGTCGTATCTACCACCACCACAAACAGTACCTTGCGAGCCAAGTGCGTTAGTAACGAATTCAAATACAGTTTTAGTATAGTAATCTAAACCTCTTACGATAAACGGATTAACTTCAAACTCAATTCCACTTGCCGTGAGTAATTCTTTAAGTTTATCAAAATGATTGCTACAATCGTCGCAAAGATATTCGTTAATCTTTGGAGCGTCTTTGCAAAGAGTTTTACATCTATCTTCCTTACAGTCGAGTATTCTTAAAGGATTTTTAGAATATCTCTCTCTACAAGTTGGGCAAAGACCGTCAAGCTTATCTGCAAAATAAGCCTTTAATGCGTTGTTATATTCCGTTCTACACTCTTTACAACCCATACTGTTTATAAAAAGTTTAACGCTTAAACCAAGCCTTGTGAGTAAAGTGTGAGCAAGTGAAATTACCTCTGCATCAGTATCTGCTCCTGCACCACCGTAAATTTCAACGCCGAATTGGTGATGCTCTCTAAGTCTACCCTTTTGTGGGTTTTCGTAACGGAAAACTGGGGTGATATAGTACATTTTAAGTGGCATTGCACCGTTAAAAAGACCGTTTTCAATAAAGCTTCTTGCAACGCCTGCAGTACCCTCTGGCTTTAAGGTCATACTTCTATCGCCCTTATCTATAAAGGTATACATCTCTTTATTAACAACGTCTGTAGTTTCTCCTACGCCTCTTAAAAAGAGTTCGGTATGCTCAAAGGTAGGAGTTCGAATTTCGTTTAAGCAATATAAATCTGCTATTTCTCTTGCAGTATTTTCTACGTAGTGCCACTTGTAACTCTCTGCTGGCAAAACGTCTTTTGTTCCCTTTGGTATATTAATCATAACTCACCTAAAATTAAAGAATATATTTTTTAACGCTTTGGTCTTTTATTATGTCTGAAAGATGCTCTTCAACGTATTTTTCATCAACTTTAACGGTAGTAAACGGAATATCTCCACCTGCGTTAAAGGAAATGTCTTCAACGAGATTTTCCATAACCGTATGAAGTCTTCTCGCACCTATATCTTCGCTTGTAGCGTTAAGGTCTGCAGAAATTTCTGCAATCTTTTCTATAGCACCCTTAGTAAACTGCAAATCAATATTATCTACTGCAAGTAAGGTTGAATATTGAGTGGTTATTGCGTTTTGTGGAATAGTTAAGATATTAACGAAATCTTCTTTGGTAAGGCTTGCGAGTTCCACCTTTATTGGAAATCTACCTTGAAGTTCTGGAATTAAATCTTCAACTGCTGAAACGTGGAAAGCACCGGCTGCAATGAACAAGATATAATCGGTTTTAACAATGCCGTATTTAGTGGTAACCGAACTACCCTCTACGATAGGAAGAATATCTCTTTGAACACCTTCTCTAGAAACGTCTTGAGAGCCTTGTTTTGCCTTGCTAGCAATCTTGTCTATCTCATCGATAAAGATAATACCCTCTTCCTCTGCTCTTCTAACGCCCTCTGACTTTACTGCGTCGTCGTCGATAAGTTTATCGCTTTCTTCTGCGATAATAATTCTCATAGCCTCTTTTACGCTAATTCTTCTCTTCTTTCTCTTTTTAGGAAGAACGTCGCCAAAGATTG
>JAFVSF010000039.1 GCA_017503885.1 Clostridia bacterium | reverse complement strand
GTGGAAAGAGAAATGCAATTATGTTAATATAATATATGAAAATGACCTGCATAAATATTTTTTGCGGTTAAACAAAAATTTTGGAGGAAAAAAATGAAGAAAATTATTTCAATGATTCTTGCAACTACAGTTTCTTTAGGATGCTTGGTTTTTAGTGCTAGCTGTAAGCCACAGAGCAACGTTGTAAAAGAGCCTAAAACAGTAAACATAAAGCTTTACAAGGCAGGCTTTGACGAGGTGTTTGCTAGAGAACTTCAAGACAAGTTTAACGCTGTTTTTGCAGAAGAAGGTTACAAGATGAATATATCTAGTGCTGAACATGGAAATAGTGGCGTGAAGATGGTTGAAGAAATGTATATGGGTTATGAAGATCAGGGTATAGACCTTTATATTACTGGTGCTATCATGCCAAACCAAGTAAGTCCTGTAGGCGAATTTGGTGAATTATGTATAGATTTGAGAGAAATAGTTTTTAATCAACCTGCTATTAATTACGACGGCACTTTTACTGCTGATAAAATTAGCGATAGATTAAGCGAGGACTTCGTTCCTTATTTATGTGCAGATAATGGTAAAATGTACGGCTTTACTTGGGCACAAACTTCTGCGGGTATGG
Source organism: Clostridia bacterium (assembly GCA_017503885.1). GTDB lineage: Bacteria > Bacillota > Clostridia > Christensenellales > Borkfalkiaceae > UBA10281. The sequence continues at coordinate 3,429 of JAFVSF010000039.1, read as the reverse complement.
TAGTAAACACTAAAAAGCTTGCGTCTTACGGTTTTACCGAACTTCCAAGAACGACTGATGAAATGTTTGAAATGTTTGACGCTATTTACAATGGTGCTAACGGCATTGCAGGGTCAGAAACAACTAAGACTTATCCTTTAACCTATACGTTAGTTGATGCTGCAACTTACCAAAACGGTGCGTTTTTAACTTGGTATGCTCAATATGGCGTGGAAAATTATAATAATTTCTTAAGATTCCAAACTGACAATGGTGACGGAACATGGACTAATATTGAAAATGCATACACGATGTTTGACGATCCAGCTCTTGTTGACGTATTTACTGCAAGTTATCAAATAATGGATGAAAAATATGCTGCTGCAGGATCTACAACTCATAAGCTTAATCAAGCACAAGCACTTATAATGAAAGAGGCTAATTCTCAAAACAACGCTGTATTTATGCTTAATGGCGACTGGTTCTTAAATGAAGTTAAAGCAGAGTATTCAAATCAGTTGCACGATATAGAATTTATGAACGTTCCAGTAATTTCAGCATTGGGAATTAAACTTTTTGGCGAGGGAACTGCGTACGGTCTTAGTGACGAGACTTGCGACAGTATCTTATCTGCAATTTGTAAAATGGTAGATGAAAATAAGACTATCGCTGAAATTAAAGCTCAAATTAAAGCAGATTTCGACGTAGAGTTGGCAGATGCTGATATCCAAGCAGTTGCTAGTGCTCGTGGTACTTGTTTCTCAAGAGGTATCGAACATCTTGCATTTATTCATAAAGATAGCCCTAAGAAGGACATTGCGGCTCTCGTTCTTAGAATGATGGCAAGTAAAGACTTTGCAGATACGTTTATGAGAACTGCAAACGGATCTTCTCCTTACTCTAACACAACTGAGCCTTCTCCATACAAATTTATTAACCAGGCACAAGCGTTAGTTACTAACAGGTATTTTAGAGCAATCAACAGCCGTGTACAAGGTTTAAGATTTAGCGTAATGGCTACTGACGCCTATATTCCTCACATTTCAGACACGGCACTTGCAGGGGAACTTCTTCATAAGCCATCGACACTTACTTATCGTCAAGCTGCCGCTGAACTTATTTTAAAAGGTAGACAAGAAGCACAAGCAAAGTGGAATAGATATTTTAACAAATAATAAGATAAATCAAAACTTAAATCAAATATGAAGGCAATACAGGTTTATGATATTGCCTTCATACAGTGCTATTTACACGGTGTATTATGGAAATTGCAAAAAAGAGAATTAAGAAATATAGCGGATTTGAAAAAAGAAAATTTCCGTTCGTATACTTGTTTATATTGTTTCCTGTTTTACAGTTTTTAGTATTCTGGGTATACGTAAATTTTTCGAGTATAGCAATAGCGTTTTTAAAAGATGGAACGCACGAATTGACCTTTGCTAATATGCGACTTGTTATAGAATCGCTTACAAAAGCGACTTCTAACAGCCACGGTGTAAGGGTATTAGAGGCAATAAAACACTCACTGTTTTTATGGGGGTTAGACTTCGTGATCTTATTCCCAATAGGTGTTACTACTACGTATATACTTTATCGTAGAATTTGGGGACACTACGTATTTAGAGTGTGTTACATAATTCCAAGCCTCATGGGTGCAGTAATGTGGGTACAACTCCTTTCATACATGTCTAGTTATGATGGTATTATAACCGTTATTGCTAGAAAGTGTGGGGTTTCGATCGGTGAAAAAGAAGGGTTGTTAGCAAATGCAAAAACTGCATTCCCAACTATAGTAGGTATAAAAATCGTAATGGGTTTAGTAGGCAATAACGCCGTACTCACGGGTGCTTTCTCAAGAGTTCCCGACGAAATTTACGAGTCTGCAGATTTGGACGGTGCTGGTTTTTGGCGTACGTTTATTCAAATAGCAGTGCCTTGTGTTTGGTCAACTATAGCAACACTTATGACATTCTCTCTTTGTGCATTCGTTACAGCAGATTATAACGTATACTTATTCACGGGTGGTTTGGCTGATGATAGTACGGCAACGATTGGTTACTTGCTTTATAAGATAACGTATGAAATTTCAAATTCATCGTTAGGACGTAAACCATATTATGGCTATCCTGCTGCTCTTGGCGTGCTTTTGACGGTTATAACTGTTCCTATCGTGTTGATAGGTAGAAAGATAATCGAAAGTATATATACTGACGTTGAGATTTAAGGAGGGTTAGAATATGAAAAATATAGCATCAAAGCATTCTAGCTTATCCGAAAGAATCACGGCGATAGTTTTTTTTGTGTTATTTATTTGCATTGCAATTTTAAGTGTTTATCCTTTGTTTTGGGCGATAAACAACTCGCTTAAATCTTTTCATAGTTTTATGGATAATAGTTTTATGATAACTAAAGAGTGGAAATTCGTAAACTATGTAAGAGTTTTCTCGGGGGAGTTTAATTGTGAGGGTGTAGCTTACATTGGTTTGACAATAAACTCACTTTGGATAGTTGTCGTAAAAGTGTTGGTAAACGTAGCGTCTAGTGCAATGCTTGCATATGCAATAGCAAGATTCCGTTTCCCTGGCAAAGAGTTTTTATACGTAGTTGTTATTTTTGTAAATACTATACCCGTTATTGGTAGTGGTCCAGTTGCGTTTAAACTTTTGCATAAACTTGGAATGATTAACAATCCGTTAACCATTTGGATTTCTTGGGCTTCAGGTTTCGATTTTGCGTTTATCGTGCTATACGGTTACTTTAAAGGCGTAAGCCCTGCATATTCAGAGGCTGCTTATATAGACGGAGCAAGTGAACTGAGAACTTTCTTTACAATCATTTTGCCTCAAGTAGTTCCATGTTTAGCCGCTATTATGATTACTCAAGCAATTGGCGTTTGGAACGACTATGGCACGGTAATGATTTATTTAAGAGAAACGCCAAACTTAGCATACGGCTTATTTATGTTTGACAAAGCGTCAACTTATAAAAAAGATTCATTGCCAATTTATTTTGCAGCTGCAGTTATATCGGCAGTCCCAGTTATAATGCTTTATACTTGCACGCAAAACTTAATTTTAACAAATATGACAGCAGGTGGTTTAAAGGGTTAAAATGCACAAAAAATATTACGGTGAAAAAAGCGATTTTCAATTTTATGCGTATAGTGTTCCTGGTTGCGAAACTGGCGACTACGTAGTTGGACAAGACGTTGGCAATAGTTTTAGAACGGTAGAACGTTTTAAAGAATATAAAGACGTTGGCTTTAATATGGTAATGTCTGGTTGCGTAGGTACGTATTATGGTGAAGATTGGCAAACTTCTATGTGCAAAAAGGTGATGGATATCGTTTGCGAGGCAGGTATTGATAAATATATCGTTGGTGACCAAGCATTTTATGAACTTTCTTGCCAAAAGGACGGTATTATTGGCGAAGGTAAGAAATTTGCAAGT
>JAFVSF010000038.1 GCA_017503885.1 Clostridia bacterium | reverse complement strand
GAAAAGATCTGAGTCATACCCAATTTCTTTCCAATGATTGCTTTATTCATAGATAAAGTTCACCTCCGTATATTTTAAAAAAATTGTTTTACTTGATTAAAGTTTAATCTTTACGTCAACGCCCGCAGGAAGATGGATGCTGTCGAGGATTTTAGCGTTCGTTGAATAAATGTCGATAAGTCTCTTATGAGTTCTTATCTCGAACTGCTCTCTGCTATCCTTATACTTGTGGGGAGAACGAAGAATAGTGACGATTTCCTTTTCAGTAGGAAGTGGAATAGGACCGCTTATCTTAGCGCCAGCCTTTTTCATCGTCTCTACGATTCTTTCAGTTGCTTGATCTACCATTTTGTGATCGTATGCAGCTAACTTAATTCTGATTTTTTGACCTGCCATTTTGTTACCTCCGTTTTATACTAACATATTGTCAACATTGCCGTGTGTGTCATACCTAAACAATAAAAAAATCACTCGCCGCTGTGTTTTGCGAATGATATCTCTACTCTTTGGGCATGCAGTTAGTCGCAAGGGTTATACCCTCACATTTGTCAATGAGAATTATCTTCCTTACTTAAAAACAGGTTCCGGATCCTGTAAACAAGCGGGGTTTAAGTAACTTCCCATCTCAACCCATATTAAACACAGCCCTCATATAATATACGATTACACTTTCTTTGTCAACTGTTTTTAATGGGTAAAATAAAAATTTTTTTAATTTTTTTAAAATTTTTTCTATATATATAATATTATATAATGATATAGGCAAAATTTGCATTTTTCTATTCAAAATTTCCTATTTTTTAGTCAAGTCGTTTGCTGTTAAAATTAAAAATACGCCTAACTTTTTACTGTAAGGCGTATTTTTCATCAATTTATATAGGCTTTAAAAACCATTTAATAGTTTTCGGTCCACCCGTACTCTTCACCATAAACGGCATACAGTACGACCTGTCTATCGCTAGAAGCTCTCCAAATACCGTCGATAGTAACTTTACCCTTTTCTGTTCCGTCAAGACTCCAATACAAGAACTCTCTATCTGGATTAGAAGGCGTTGCCAACTGATAACGCTTGTAAACGTAAACGACCTGAGTCGCTGGTTGAACTTCCCCTTCCCCTGCAGCGTAAATTACGGTAACCTCTCTTCCGTAAGTGTGAATTTTAAAACCTAAAAACAAGGTACAAGTAAGACTAATCAAAATTATACTGCTCAAAATAATTAGAAAGAGTCTTTTTCTGTATGCTTTATTTTTCTTTTTAGAATTAACTTTAGCCATTATTTTCTCCTATATCAAAATTTAATCTCTTTTACGTTTTACAACGCATAAACCAATAAAGTCTACGACGCAAGCAATCAATAACCCTATAACTGCACCTAACGAATCGTAGGCAATGTCTAACACCTGCGTAGCCCTACCGTCGAAAAGCCCTTGTATAACTTCGTCACAAACTGCAAATAAAAAACATCCTAACGTCACTACGACTAGTGGTATTGAATACCTTCCGTATCTAAACTTAACCGTAAAGGCAAGTAGACCAACGAAAAAAGCAAGGGCAACGAATTCTAACAAGTGAGCCAAGTCTCTTATAAGAAAATTAAACTCCCTCATTTCAACAACCTTTTTACTCTCCTCCAGATTTTCAATCTCTGGAGCGACAACGCCCACAACTTTCTCCGTAACAGCACTTGAAACCTTAGAAGACTGCTCTGCTGTACGCGTTGAGTTATATAAAATGAATCCAAGCGTAATTGCTATGCAAATTATTAAAAATATTCTATATACCCAAACTTTCACAAAACCACCTTCCATTGATTAGCACACGTTTGTAAATTAGCCTACGATGCTTTATAACGATTTCAAAACTTCTCCTACGAGTTTCATATCTACTTTGCCTGCATAGTTAGCCTTAAAATGTTTCATAACTACCGGCATGGTCTTATCCTCTAAACTGAGAATAATACCCTTTATCTCATCTGCTGAAAGCATTTTAGGAAGATATTTTGCAACCGTTTCAATTTGCCTATTAAGACCTGCAACGGTTTCTTCTCTTCCTGCTTTAGCAAAGCAATCTCTTTCCTCAGTAAGTTCGTTTATAGTCTTTTGAAGAGTTTTAGTAACGTCCTCATCCAAGAGAGTTTCGCCTACGGCTTTCTTTTCTATCCCCGCAAGCATAAGCTTATTTATAACGGCATTTAAGGCTGTTACGGCATCTTTATCCTTAGCCTTCATAGCCTCTATTTTTACCTTTTTAAAATCATCAATATTCATAATTATACCCCTTTTATCGACTTATAGGCTTATTTCTTGATAGAAATAGCAAGTTCATCAAGTTGTTTGTCTTCTACAAAAGAAGGAGCTTCACTCATAAGACAAGATGCCGTTTGCACCTTAGGGAATGCGATAACGTCACGAATAGAATCATCTTTACAAATAAGCATCGTAAGACGGTCTAATCCAAACGCCAAGCCACCGTGAGGAGGAGTACCGTAGTTGAACGCACCTACAAAGAAACCAAATTTCTTTTCAATATCTTCATCAGTAAATCCAAGAACGTTAAACATCTTCTTTTGTATTTCTCTCGAGTGAATACGAATTGAGCCACCACCTGCTTCTTGACCGTTTATAACGAGGTCGTAAGCCTTTGTTCTAACCTTTTCGGGAGCAACGTCAATAAGGTCTAAATCTTCCGTCATAGGCGAAGTGAAAGGATGGTGCACTGCCATAAAACGATTTTCCTCTTCAGACCACTCGAACATTGGGAATTCCGTTACCCAAAGAATATCATAACGATCTTTATCGATAAGATTGAACTTTTCAGCAATGTAAAGTCTTATGCCACCGAGAGTATTGAATACAACGTAATCTTTGTCTGCTGCAATGAAAATAACGTCGCCTTCTTCAAAGTTCATTCTCTCTTTAATGTTGGCAATATCTTCTTCGCTCAAGAATTTAGCGATTGAAGATTTAATTTCTCCACCAACAGGCCAGTTCATCCAGCAAAGACCTTTAGCACCGAGGGTTTTAGCGTATTCTACGGTAGCATCGAGGTCCTTTCTTGAAAATCCAGAAGAAAGACCTTTAGCATTGATTGCTCTTACGCTACCTCTAATAGGTCCAATTTCAACAGCCAAAGCGTCGCTAAACACTTTGAACGTAGAATTTGCAAACAAGTCTGAACAGTTTACGATTTTGATATCGAAACGAGTATCTGGCTTATCTGAACCATAATTTTCCATAGCCTCTTTATAGGTCATAGTTCTAAAATGACCTTCGCCGAGGTCAAGACCTAATGTGGAGTTGAATACGTTTTTGATTAAGCCCTCGATTGGGTGCATTACGTCCTCAACCTCTTCAACGAAACTCATTTCAACGTCGATTTGAGTGAATTCTGGTTGACGGTTTGCTCTTAAATCTTCGTCACGGAAACATCTAGCAATTTGATAATATCTATCGAAACCTGAAATCATCAAAAGTTGTTTGTAAAGTTGTGGAGATTGTGGAAGAGCATAAAAACAACCCTCGTGCACTCTAGATGGAACGAGATAGTCTCTTGCTCCTTCAGGAGTTGAACGACCGAGCATAGGAGTTTCAACCTCTAAGAAATTGTTGTCGTCAAAAAATCTTCTTGCAGCCTTGCAAATTTCATTTCTAACGATAAAATTCTTTTGAAGTGATGGTCTTCTAAGGTCCAAGTATCTATATTTAAGTCTAAGCGTTTCGTTAACGTTTGTATCGTCTAAAATTTCAAACGGCGTTGTATCTGCCTCGGAAAGAATTCTAAGTTCGTCGGCAAGAATTTCGATTGCACCCGTTGCAATTCTGTCCGTCTTACTGCTACGCTCTCTTACCTTACCTTTAACGGCAAGTACGTATTCCGAACGGATAGATTCTGCTTTTGCAAAAACGTCTTTTGCAGTAGTATCGTCAAAAACGATTTGGACAAGACCAGTTCTATCACGAAGGTCAACGAAGATAAGACTACCGAGATTTCTTCTCCTTTGAGTCCAACCCATTACTACTACTTCTTCGCCTACGTTTTCCATACCGAGAACGCCACACATTGTCGTTCTTCTTAAGTTGCACATAAATTCTGACATATAAATTTTCTCCGAATTTAAAAATAGTACAATTATTTTATACTTAATTTTTAAAAAAGTCAATTACTTAATAATAGTTAAGTAAATATATTTATATGCGATTTTGCCCGTACAAATTATCTGTCGCCTATCTTTTTCGACAAAAAACCTTAAATAATCGACTTATAGGCGACTATTTTAAGATTTTCAGTTTAAAACTCGTAACGTTTGAACACTTTTACATTTGCACACGTGTATAATAATTCATAGGTAAAAAACTTTACATATTTTTATAAATATTATATAATGTTTTTATAAAATTATAGAGGATATGTCTATGAACAATTTACTTATTAACTATTTAAACAAAAGTTTAACACCCTACCATGCACATGACAATGCCGTTAAACTTCTTGAAAAAAACGGCTTTGCCGAACTTAAAGAAAATCAAACTTTCAACGTTAAAGTTGGTGGAAAATATTTCGTTTCTCGTGACGGCTCTGCCCTTATCGCATTTAAAGTAGGAGAGGATTTTGCTTTTAATATCGTAGCCTCACACTCCGATTCTCCTTGTTTTAAACTTAAATTTAACCCAGAAATCAAGGTTGAAAACTACGTAAAATTCAACGTTGAAAAATATGGTGGTGGGCTTTTATATTCTTGGCTTGACCGTCCCGTTACGGTTGCTGGAAGAGTTATCTTAACCGACGGAAAAACGTTTGAAAGTCAAACTTTCACTTCTAGCAAGACCTTCGTTATTCCATCACTTGCGATTCATTTAAATAGGGGTGTAAACGACGGTTTGAAACTCAACCCTCAAGTTGACTTAAGCCCTATTGCAGACGTTTTTAAAACCGGTGGATTAGAAGAAGAGTTAAAATCTTTTGCAGGTGACAGACGCATTGCCGACTACGACCTTTTCGTAGTATGTTCGCAAGCCCCATTTACTAGTGGATACGAAGATGAACTTCTCTGCTCGCCTAGAATAGACAATTTGGCAAGTGCAATTTCTTCTTTAGAAAGTTTAATAGCAAGCACTCCAAAGTCTATTGCAGTAGCATATATAGCAGATAACGAAGAGGTGGGAAGTTCGACAAAACAAGGTGCAGGCTCTAAATTCTTATTCGACGTTTTAAGAAGAATTAGCGAAAGTTTAGGCAAATCTAACGAATTTGACAACGCTCTTGCAAGTTCGTTTATCGTTTCGGACGACAACGCACACGCAATCCATCCAAACCACCCCGAACTTTCAGACCCAACCAACAGAGTTAAAATGGGCGAAGGTATTGTTATTAAGCACCACGCAAATCAAAACTACACCACGGACGCATTCTCTTCTTCTATAATCAAAAAGATTTTTGAAGATGCTAACGTTAAATATCAAGATTTCTTTATGCGTTCAGATATGCCTTGTGGTGGAACTCTTGGAGCAATTAGTTCCCATCAAGTTTCAATTCGTAGCGTTGATATCGGTCTTGCTCAACTTGCAATGCACTCAGCTGTTGAAACGTTCGCTATAAAAGACTACTCTTTTGCAGTTGAAGGTTTAAAAAAGTTCTTCTCTTGCAAAATCGTTGCAGACGGAGCAAAAAAGGTTACCGTTGAATGCTAATCACGTAAAACTAAGGCTATAGCTTTGAGGCTATGGCCTTTTTTTACGTTATTTTTCTCATTGTATAACACTAGCCAAAAATGCAATAAACTCTCCATTGGTCGGCTTTTCATATTTAGTGAAATTTGCATTGTAGCAAGCGTTTGCAACCGTGTATAATTTACCTTTATTGCAAGCAATTTCAATAGCGTTTCTTATATTTCTTTCAACACTTACAGAAGTAGTATTAAAAATTTCAGCAATTTTTGGATATAGCCTTTTAGTAATGGAGTGAATTATAAGAGGCTCTAAAACAACCTCTCTTACTGCACACACCAAATAATTATAGCCTTTCAAATTTGAAAACAAACCCACTCTAGTTAAAAATAATCCAACTCGCTTGCCGACCAAATCAACTAGTTCTTCTCTTTCAATTTGACAATTCATAAAATCACCCTTTCTTGTTTTTTTGATAATATTTTACAAAATTAAACAATTTTTGTCAACCGTATTTAATAGAAAGTATCTCGTTTTATGTCGAAATTGTGCGTATTTTGCCTTTTTATTTAATTTTTTACAAAATTGTTAAAATTTGTAGATTTTTGTAGGTAACAAAATTCAACAAAAATAGCCCCGTTACTAATAATGTAAACCTCAAAGATTAAACACTTTAAGGTAGTACATTTCAAATTGAAACGGGGCTTAACTTTTAAGCGTAAAAAAACAAGGATGCTCTCGCATCCTTGTAATTTTTATTATTCAGCGTCTGCAGTTTCTTCAGCAGGAGCTTCAACAACTTCTTCAGCAGGAGCTTCTACTACTTCAGTTTCAACAGCGTCTTCTTTTGCCTTTCTCTTTCTACCAAAAGCAGAGAAAAGATTTTTCTTTTCTTTCTCTTCTGGGTGTTGTTCAGCATGTAATCTTGCTTCTTCTTGACGTTGAAGTTCTAATACTGGAACGTATGCTTTAGTACCTTCGCCTTCCAAAATAGTAAGTTCGGTATCAGCATCGAAAAGGTGGCTGTGCATAATGTCGATAGCAAGAGCTACTCTTTGATCTCTTTCAGTCTTAGAACGAGAATCAACTCTAGCAATCATTTGAGTTGCAGTTTCTACAAGACTCTTAACTCTTCCGTCTTCTTCAACATCTTCTGCTTCATTAGAGAATACGCAGTAAAGAAGTGTTTCTGCACCGAGTTTTTCAACAACGTCTACCTTAACGGTAATAACGGTATCTTTAGAGTTGTTAATGAAGGTTTCTTCATCGTGGAAATCTTCTGGTCTTACACCAAATACTACTGACTTACCAGTGTTTACGTATTCGTGAGCATTGATAATCTTATCAGATTTAGCCTTTGGAAGAGCTACTCTATTTCCTTCGAATTCAACGCAAACAGGACCACCTGCTTGTTGAGTTAATACAGCGTTGAAGAAGTTCATTTGAGGAGTTCCAATGAAACCTGCTACGAAAAGGTTTGCTGGGTAATCGTAGAGTTTTTGTGGAGCGTCTACTTGTTGGATAAGACCGTCTTTCATAACAACGATTCTAGTACCCATCGTCATTGCTTCTACTTGGTCGTGTGTAACGTAAATGAAAGTAGTTGCAAGTCTGTGGTGAAGTTTAGTAATCTCTGTTCTCATTTGAGCACGGAGTTTAGCATCAAGGTTTGAAAGAGGTTCGTCCAAAAGGAATACCTTTGGTTCACGAACGATTGCTCTACCTAATGCAACTCTTTGTCTTTGACCACCAGAAAGAGCCTTTGGCTTTCTGTGAAGGTAAGTTTCAAGACCGAGAATTCTTGCTGCTTCACGTACTTTCTCGTCAATTTCTTCCTTTGGTTTCTTTCTAAGTTTAAGACCGAATGCCATGTTGTCATATACGGTCATGTGAGGATAGAGTGCGTAGTTTTGGAAAACCATTGCGATATCTCTATCTTTAGGTTGAACGTCGTTTACACGCTTACCGTCAATGTAAAGATCACCGTCAGAAATTTCTTCTAAGCCTGCGATCATTCTTAAAGTAGTTGACTTACCACATCCAGATGGACCTACGAATACGATGAACTCTTTGTCTTCGATATCGAGAGTAAAGTCAGTAACTGCTACAACACCGGACTGATAAACTTTATAAATGTCCTGAAGTTTAAGACTTGCCATTTTTTCCTCCTAATCTCGGCACTTGCCAAAATAATTTTATAATAATATTATATATTATTTGAATACCTTTGACAATAGCATTTAATACAAAAAACCACGCTTTGTTTTATATGTTTTGTACATTTATCACAAAAATAGTCCTTTAAAACAGCAGTTTGACATACTATTTATAAAATACTCTTGATTTATCAAGTAAATTTTGATATAATATATACGTACATTATATTTTTGGAGTTAAAATGGATATTAACAAGTTTAGCCCTTCGGGCAGTATCAACAAAAGACACTTCATCTCTCTTGCAAACTACACTGAAGAAGAGATTTACGAGATTTTATATAGAGCAAGAGAAATCTCAGTAAAACTTTCGGCAGGCGAAAAACTTAATTATTTAAAAAATAAATACGTAACACTCCTTACTAAACGTTCTTTTGCCCGTTCAAGAATTGCTTTTGAAACTGCTGTTACCAAACTCGGTGGCTTTCCAATGATTTCAACTATGCACGGTAGCGAACTTGAAATTATAACGAAAGACAAACTCACGATAGAAGTTATAGCAGGTTACGGGGTAAATGCAATAGTCGTACAAACTGCCGAGGCTCACGATGCAGAACAAATAGAAAAGTCTGTCAATATTCCTATAATAAATGCAAACAGCAAAAGTGGACCTTGCGAGGCTCTTGCAGCGCTTATGACTGTTTGGAAGAAAAAAGGCAAACTTTCAGGATTAAAACTAGCAATGGTAGGCAACCCTTCTGTGTATGCAGATTCCTTTGTTTACGCCTTTGCAAACTGTGGCTTTGACATAACGATAATTTGCCCAGAAGACAAAAACCCACCGGAAGAAATAATAAACCACTGCAACCAATACGGCGATTTGGTAATTTGCCAAAACCTTGAGGAAGGGCTTAAAGGTGCAGACGTAATTTTCGTATCTAACGACGGACTAGGATACGAATACACCGTAGACGGAGTAAATCTTAATTTGGCAAAACCAGATGCAATAGTTCTTCACACCCTACCCGTAATCCCTAACGAGGGCGTTAGCGAAGACTTAATTTCTTTGCCACAATTCGTAGCAGTTGAAGAGGCATTACACCTCCCTGAAATAGAAATGGCTATTCTTTCACTTTTAGTTCCTAAATCTAAAAACTAAAAAAATACGAAACCCCACACCACTACGGCGTGGGGTTTTTTATTAAAAAATCAACCTATAGCACGATTTGCACTAAAATTCTACCCGTAGTAGAGCAAGGAAAAAGCAATTCTACTAACAGTTTTTTAAGTGTATATAAAATTTTATGTGAAGTAGGTAGAAAAGCCTCTTATTTTTTGATATGCTTGTTGTGACAACAAGCAAAATCTGAAATATTAAAAATGGAGACGGTTATGAAAATAGCAATCACTTTAGACAGTGCATGTGATTTAACTAAAGAAATAATTGATGAATATGGCTTTAAGGTAATCCCTTTCGGCGTTAACATGGGAGAAAAGTTTTTCTACGACGGCGAAATTTCCACTCTCGAAATTTTCGAGTGGGCAGACGCTAACAAACAACTTCCAAAAACAAACGCTGTCAACGAGGAGGCGTTTAAAGAGTTTTTTGCAGAGGTTTTAAAAGACCACGATGCAATTATTCACTTTGATATTTCTTCAGAGATGTCTAGTGCCTATAACAATGCTGTAAACGCATCAAAAAACTTTAAAAACGTTTACGTAATCGACAGTAGAACCTTATCTACGGGTATTTCTCTTCTTGCCATTTACGCTAAAAAACTTTGCGAAAGCATTGACGACCCTAAAGAAATCGTTGAAATGGTTGAAAAGAGAACGGCAGACGTTCAGGCTAGTTTCGTTTTAGAAAGACTCGATTATCTCCACCGTGGTGGCAGATGCAGTACTATAGCCTTGCTCGGTGCAAACCTTTTAAAATTAAGACCACAAATCGTTGTAAAAGACGGCTCTATGGGTGTTGGTCATAAGTTTAGAGGCAAAATTGACAAGTGCGTTTTAGAATATTGCAATACGGTTTTAGAGGAAAATCCAAACCCTGAAAAATCCGTTTTATTTATCACGCATAGCCACGCAACTGAAGAAATGATAAATGCAGCAAAAGAGGCTATTAAAGATTGTGGATTTGAAAAAATTTACGTTACTACTGCAGGTTGCACTATATCTAGCCACTGTGGTAAAAACACACTTGGCATACTCTTTTTAAACGCATAAACACTTTAATTTATTCCACGTTAACACACTCTCAAAAGGAAATTTTTTCCTTTTGTTTCTCCACAAAAAAACGGCCACACTAATAATGTAGTCGTTTTTTTGTATAATTTTTCACCTTTAGGGAATACTTATTTTAACCGAAATATCGGAATGTATAAGGAGTAATTTTTATGGAAAAATGTAACAAGCACGTAAAATGCGACGTATGCGACTGCGTACACAATATTAGAGGTAGAAATTGCAGTTTGGAAACAATTAAAGTCTCTTGCGTAGACGGAGATTGTTCACATTGTGAAAGTTTTGAAAACAAGAGATAATCCCTATGAAATATAGGCTATTCGCCAAACGTAAAAAGCCGTACGTAAAAGTACGGCTTTTAATTTGCAAAAAAAATAACGCCTGTCCTAAGACAAGCGTTTATGGAGCGGGAAACGAGATTCGAACTCGCGACGTTCACCTTGGCAAGGTGACGCTCTACCACTGAGCCATTCCCGCAGATGGTGGGAACAACAGGGCTCGAACCTGTGACCCCCTGCTTGTAAGGCAGATGCTCTCCCAACT
>JAFVSF010000003.1 GCA_017503885.1 Clostridia bacterium | reverse complement strand
CTACTCTAGATAGACACGACCCTAATAATAAATTTATCTATAGAAGTGCGTTGCTATATCAAAATGGAAAGTATTTATATAAAAAATAAATCTAATTTAAAATAATAATTGGAGCATCTTTTGATGCTCCAATTTTTTACTAAATTTTAATAAAAATTATATAAATACTTTAAGCAGTTACGGCTACTTTTTCAAAATCAGCTTCAGAAATTATGGAAATAGTTGCATTGTCGGCGTCAACCATTAAGCAGTCGCCGTCGTGTATTAATTGCGTAGCGTTCTTAACGTTAACTATCGTCGGCAAGCAGTATTCACGAGCAACTACTGCTCCGTGTGAAAGCGTACTACCGACTTCGGTTATTAACGCACTAATTAACGAATAGTATGGCGACCAACCTATATCCGTATAAGCGGCAACCATAACTTCGCCATCTTTAAGCGTTTCTGCATCTGCAACGCTATGAACGACGTGTGCACGCCCATAGACCTTGCCTTTGCAAACGGTAATTCCGGAAACCGATTCAACGTTTTCCATAGAAACCTCTACGGGTTTTGGCGTTCCTATAACTATGTCTGGGAAAGAAATTTGTTCAGCCTCTTTAAATTTAGCACGGCGAGTAATACACTTCTTTTTAAGACTTGTGTTACCTGCAATAAGTTCGCCAATTTCTTTATGAGACATAAAATATATGCAATCTTCATCAGAAATTAATTTAGCCTCAGTTAAAAGTTTTGCTAATAATGAATATCTATCCTTAAATTTATCTATAACTCTAATTATTTGAGATTTTGAATATTCTCTATCTACAACTGCGTTGCGAGCTTTTTTAACGAACCATTTTATCATAGGGCTTTTTGAATAGCCGTATTCTTTGAGAACCTTTTTCATGTCAAAAGCATTATTCTTTGTTTCCGTGTAATCGGCAAGCATAACGGTGTGTAGGTTTCTCATAAGGCGTTTGGGGTCGTTTTTCCAAGCCTTACTACGCATTTCCGCCTCTTTTATAGAACGATGTCCGTGTCGAGCAAGAAACTCTTTGTATATACTATTAACTTCTTCATTGTTTTCGTCGGAAAGATACGCTAAGAGTTTATCTTCGTCATAATTTACAGCGTCAGGGTTTTTCTGTTTTACAAGAGTGCCAATGTTTCTTAATGACTCTAAAATATTAGCGCTTTCAATTCCGTCAATATCCGAAAGAACTGAAGAAATAAACGTTTGAAGAGTAGATTTATCCTTAAAGTCTTTTGATACGGCAGAGGTTAGGGCGCTGTTCATTGAACCGGAAAAACTTGAACAAACGTAATGGTAACATAAAGATTTATTTAACGTCGCTAATTTTTCGGTAATTTCATCATAGATAGCTTGAACGGACGTATCGTCTGCAGAAAAAACTAAATCGTCACATAACTTTGTTAGTTTTGTGCGAGTTTTTCCAGAAGAGAATAGATACTTGACCATTTTAATAGAGTTTATTAAACGAGTAAAGGCGCACGCCTTTTTCATATCAGTTTCCGGATAGTTATCAATATCTTCACCCATAACTGAAAGGTTCATATCGTGCGGAGTGGCTAGCATAACTCGTTTTCCCATTTTATGTAATTGAGTCATATTAATAAACAAGTGGTATTTATATGCAAAAGCCATACTAAAATCTGGAACGTCATTTACGTTTTTATATACTCCTACGGTTTTTAGCATATATCTCATACCATAGTCTATTGCTAACACACTTGTAGAAATTGAGAGGGGGGTTATTGCACCTGGCATCATTTCGCCAATATTACGAGTAGTTACTAGTTGATTATCTAACGAGTGTGT
>JAFVSF010000037.1 GCA_017503885.1 Clostridia bacterium | reverse complement strand
TAAACCCTCCTTTTCTTATTGTTGAACACAGTCTAAAAGCCAAACTTGCAAGAACTTTGCAACGTTAAAAAACTTTTTTCCAACGTTCAACATTTTGTTTTTGAAATTGTCTTTCGACAACCAAAAACAATCGGGAAAAGGCGCAGTGGTCAAGGAAAAAGAAAAAAATATTGTCCTTCGTATTCCTATATCTAATGGTTTAAGCAATAATTTTTTCCCTTGACAACCAGACTTTTTCTGATACCCAAAAACCCCAAACCCCGAAAGACAATTTATGTATATTGCCTTATCAGTTCACCTTTTGCACCTAAAACTACACTTTTAGTTCCCCGACAAAAAGAAAACCACCTGCTATACTTTTAAGCAGGAGGTGAGATTATGGCAAAAGAAAATACGGAAATTAAGGTAGAAATCAACGGTGTACCCGATTTGAAATCTATCCCCAAAGCGGTTTTAGAGCCTGTTATAGAAACGCTACTTGCTAATATGCTCGAATATTTTAAGCAAAAACCCGAAGAAAATTAACCTTATATTATATCAATATAAAGATGACAACCTACGTCATATATTCAAAAAAATTCACAGAAAAATTTTTCCAAAATTGCCCCTTTGCTATTGACAAATGCCATACCTTTATGCTATTATAATAACGGGTAAAACATTTACCCACTAAACCAAAGAGGTGAGAAAATGGCACGTGGATATGATGAAGATATGCTTTTGGCTTTAGAGGACTTTATAACCACCTTTCAAAAAGAGAATAAAAAAGCCCCTACGATTAAAGAAATGCTTAAAGCGTTCCCCAAATTCTTCAATAATTCTTTCTCTAAAGTTCAAAGATACGTTAAAGAATTAGAAAACAGAGATAGGATAACCTATACAAGAAATAGGGGAATAGACGTTTTACCCGTTTTACTGTCGGGGAAATTAACGCCTGTATCGCTTGTAGGTAGATGTCCTTGTGGAACACCTTTCTTTGCTGTAGAAAATATTGAAGCTACTTACGATTTACCTACGGAGCTTGTAGGTTCAGAGCCACATTTTATGTTAGAGGCTGTCGGTCATTCAATGGTAGAGGCAGGTATCTTTGACGGAGATAAAATGTTTGTTAAAAAGCAAAATCACGCAGAGGCAGGTCAGATTATAATTGCCCTTATCGGTGATGAAGCTACTGCAAAGATATATCTTCCGCAAAAGAAGTATGCTATTCTTCGTGCAGCGAATAATTCTCTTAATGAAGATGGCACAAAGCGTTATCCAGATATAAAGACGAAAGACCTTGTTATCTTAGGTATTGTAGATAACGTAATGCACAAACCAAGGGTTAGATTATGAAAGAAAGAATTTCTGTATAAGGCATAGCCCCGACCTCTTACAGTATTCATATATTCGGAGTACAAAAGCTGACCGACTACGGTACGGGAGTTCCCAACCCTGCCAATGTAGTTGATTAAATCCAAAACTTTTGCTTACTTATGGGAAAAAGGAGGTTAAACAATGGATTCCAATACTCAAAAGGAAGAATTAGTTTCCTATGTGTGTCCTGTATGTCATAAAAAGACAACGGCGACAAAAAGACCTGACGGCGCAATACTTACCATTTGCCATAGATGCAAGGCAAAGATTTTCTGTAAGACGAAAGGCAAAGATACGCTAATAAAGGTAACGTCTTCACAAGCAATTTAATATTAGACGCATATATAAGTATAGTTTGGTAGTTCGTTTTTTGCGAAAGTAGGTAAATCCAAATTCAATGTTATATATGTAAGTGTTCGTAACTTACCCTACGGGTAAAATACAAGGCTTAAAAGTGTCTTGGCGAGCAGTATCTCTTAACTGGGATTACTGTTAGTCAAGGCACTTTTTTTGTTTCCAAAAATTTTTTGAAAAAAATTGAAATTATTTTTTCAAACCTGCAAAAAAGTTGCAAGTTTGGATTTTAGAATACAGTCAAGAAAGAACGAAGGAGGTGAAATCGGGTGACAGCAAGTCAGCGCAGAAAAGCAATAATCGACTTATTGTGTATGCGTAAATTTGAAACGAGAGAAAATCTTGCTTTTGAATTTGGCGTATCGTTAAGAACCATAGATTATGACATTTTAGCCCTTACAACTGAATACCCGATTTACACCACACAAGGCAACGGCGGAGGTATTCACATTGATAAAGAATATAAGTCCTACAAGGATTATTTATCAAGCGAGCAATCAGAGCTTTTACATAGATTACTACCTACGTTAAAGGGTAAGGACGCCGAAACAATGAAGTCGATACTATCTTCTTTCGATTATAGAAACAGGAGGCAATAAAATTGAAAACGTTGCAAGAGATACGAGATGATTTAGCGGAAATTAAATTTTATTACGCTAATGAAAAAGAGATTATTGCAGCCGGCAAGGTTACGGGTTTAATTCGTTTGGCAGAAACGGTAAAGGCATATAACGAAGCGGTCAGCAACGCCAAAGGTCAGTTGTATATGCTTTACGTGGCTCTTTACGTTCACAACAATTCGCAAATGGTTGTAGCCGACGATTGGGATTGTTCCGTTGACTATATCAAACGGCTCAATAGACAGTTACTTCAATATTTACAGGGCGCACTGAAAATATAAAAATCTATAAGGAGAAAAAGCAATGAAACAGGACAAAAACAAGAATTACGCTGTATGTCTTTGCGATATGGACTTTATTGACGGTGCAGATAACGTGTACCGGACGGACGAGTATATCGTAAAGCAACAGATTTCCTTTTTGGAATCGGACGTAGGTACTTCGATGGTGCTTAGCGATGATACGTATTATCTTCGCACACCCCAGCGTGATGCTGAGTATGAATTTGCCTTTCAGGGCAGAGCGAATATCAACGGCAAGCGGTTAAAATCTGCAAGTTATACCCGTAAATACGTTGATTAACCACATTCGGTAATAGGTGTGACGGAAAATTTAATATAAATTTCGATTGACTGCGGTGACGAGCTCGGTAAGGTGGCCACCTCTCTGCTATATATCGCAGGAAACGAATGTTTCAACAACAATTTCCCTCACATTTTATTATAAAAATTACAACTTAATAGCTGAAAATAAGGCTCAAACCCTTAAAAAAGTAGGCACAAAACGGCTGCGTTATCGGCTATACGGACAAAAAATCTAAATTTAATTAAAAGGAGGCTATTTGAATAATGGCAACAACTAAAAGAGAAAGACGCTGGTCTGTTCCTTCTAAGAGAGCGAAGGGCTATGCAGAGGAACGCAAGGCAAAGGTACACATGCGTGGACCTAAGGAAGGTAAGGAACTCACTGATTATGAGGCAGGTATGAGATCGGGTTATCTTCAGGCACAGTCCGACCACGCAGGTACTTACAAGTACAAGAAGGCTCTTGCTGAGGGTAAGACTAAGGCAGAAGCAAAGGCTATTGCTAAGAAAATTGGCAAGTAATCAATAACAAATTATAGGAGGATTAAAAATCAATGGAAAAATTTAATATCAAAGTTGAAAGAGAAACTTACGTATCTAAAAAGACAGGCAAAGAAAACTTCACTTATTTTATCAAAGGTGTAATTCGTGGTAGGAATATCAAAATTGCGGTAGCGCCCCCTGATTTCGGTGGTTATACCGTTCTGGATATCGTATTCGACGACCAGATGGAAGCGAACCTTGTTGTCGTTCCTTATTCTATGAAGGACGATGCAGGTAATACGATTTCCGGTAACACCTATGCCGTACAGTCTGTTGACGAAAACGGAAAGGTTTACGAGTGTAAAATTAAGCCTGCAAGAAACTCTGATAAAGAGCTTCTCAATATGTTGCTTGACTAAGCTCGACAACTAAAAAACAGTTGTTTCTACGGCTTGCGGTATAAGTCCGTAAGCCGTAGTTTTCATTTCAAATAAATTTTGGAGGTAATTATTATGTCTAAAAACACAACGAAACCGAAGAACAGTTATAAGCAGGATATGAAAACTGCATATAACGTCGGTTATTCAAAAGGCTGGGAAGATGCCTATGAAATTCCCAAACGCTTTTTGTCACATACCGCAGCGGCTTTTGGCTACAAAAGAGGTGTTCGTAACCGTAAACGCTCGGACAAGTACCTAAAGCAATACAACAAATACAGTAAAAAATCTTAATAACGGAGGTAAACAATGAAAATTACAAAGAAAAGAATTGTAACGATGGTAGTGGCAATGTTATCGCTTGTAGCCCTTTGTTTCTCAATGGTTGCTTGCTCAACGCCGACTACCGAACAGTCCAACGAGGCGAATAAACCCACGCAGGAAACAATCTTAGCAGGGGGTATGCAGGTTGGCGAAACGCAAAGTCAAGGCATAAAGCTCATGAGCGCAAAACTTCTCTCGGAAGATTTTGCTACGTATGGTATATCGCCTTTAGCTGAAACGGCTATTACGATTAACGCAACTATTGAGCCTATTGATGCGGCAAATCACGGCATTGATTGGACGCTTGCTTGGTCTAATCCGTCAAGCACTTGGGCGACAGGTAAAACCGTTACCGACTACGTAAACATTTCTTCAAGTGGCAAGTCTGCTACCGTATCGTGCATTCAGCCTTTCGGTCAACAGATTATTGTAAAAGCCACTTCGCAGGATAATCCCGACGTATCGGCGGTATGTACTCTTGAATATGCACAAAAAGTAACGGCTGCAAGCCTTAATATCGGTGATATCGTAGTAAACTTTGGTGGCTCTACCGAAGTTAAATACGAGGTTTGTCCTACCGTGACAGGCTCTGGTGGTGTTATTAACGCTAACGTAACTACCAACGACGTATATACGATTGCTGAAGCATTTACTAAGACCGTAAAGTTTACGTTAGATCCAGACACTGAAAAGTGGTTTAACGTTAAAGACCTTTTCCCGTCTAATATGGAGCTTGCAGACAGTTCGGTAACGAATTGGCACGGCAAAGAATATTACTTTGACTATGCTCACGATATGGTAAATTGGGCTATCTTCCAACGTTCCGGGGATATTCTCTTCAAGAACCTTACGACTGCTCAGATTATTGACTATATGTCAAACATTACGTGTCCTAACTTGGCTACCATCACACTTACGTTGACGGGAGCGCACAACACTTACACTTACAGTTCTCAGTTGATTTGTACAGGCTATACCAACAATACGCCTGTAAACGCACTCAACTTAGATACTTCAAATTACGTTTTTTAAGGAGGTAAAAATATGGAAAACGAATTAAGAAATCATAAAAAGTCCGACTCTTTCAAATGGTTTTTGACGCTTATGGCGTTTATCATTGTCGGCGTAACTCTTGCAGGTATTATCTTGGGCTGGTTTGCTCCTAAGACGGATAATACCGACGATAACACACCTTCTACGGAACAGACCGAAACGGCAGATGCTATCAATACTTTTGCGACAGAATTTGTCAATACGCAGAACGTTAGACTTATGTCCGCAGGACCTATGATGATGGCTGCAAATTCGGCATACGTAGAACAGAACCTTACTGCTACGGTTTTACCGGCAACTGCAACGAATAAAAAGGTAGATTGGTCTGT
>JAFVSF010000036.1 GCA_017503885.1 Clostridia bacterium | reverse complement strand
AGCCCATTCAAGACTGCTTACGAAGTAATGCAAAACTGGG
This sequence comes from Clostridia bacterium, assembly GCA_017503885.1. Taxonomy (GTDB): domain Bacteria; phylum Bacillota; class Clostridia; order Christensenellales; family Borkfalkiaceae; genus UBA10281. Next base: position 11,676 of record JAFVSF010000036.1, on the reverse strand, counting down.
GTGCTAACCACGATGCAATTTCTTACGGACATATCGGTGCAGACCTTATTACAATGTGTTCAATGCTCCGTATACCTGTATGTATGCACAACGTTCCAGAAGAAGACATCTATCGTCCAGCATGTTGGAATGCTTTTGGTATGGATAAAGAAGGTCAAGATTATAGGGCTTGTAAGGCTTATGGCCCTATGTACAAAAAAGTTTAAAGGCGTAATAAACTTCGTTATGCTTCGTTACTGATTCAAAAAGGCGAACACAATGACCAACAAGGTCTATTGTGTCCGCCTTTTTTCTCGAGCCTAGCCTAACTCGTTTCTACGCCTTTACGACAATATGTAATAAATTTCGCAATACTTTGTTTCTAAAAAGCGATAGCAACTGGGATGACCAATAAGGTCTATCCCACCTGCTATCGCTTTTTGAGCTTTGTCTAACATGTTTCTATGCCTTTAAACCTTCGCTTCGAAAAAGTGGAGGTGTATACAAACTTTTAATATGCACTTTATAAAAGAAACAGGGAGTGGTATAAACCACTCCCTGTTTGAGTCTAGCCTAACTTGTTTCTAACCCGCTAAAAAAATACACGAGAAATGCGGGTTGTTTAAAAGGTTGGGATGACAACAAGGTCTACCACACCTGCTATCGCTTTTGGAGTCTAACACATCTTGTTTTTATATTTTTAAACGTTCACTTTACAAAAGAGAATAAAAATATTTGTGCATTATTACGATGCTTAAAAACTGGCTGAAACGCATTGAGTTTCAGCCAGTTTTATATCAATAATCAACTTATATAGGGGTTTTTAAGTTAAAAATTAAACAAATCGTTTGGTGTAATATCCAAAAATTTGCATAACTCTACTATTTGATTATAGTTAAGTTCAAATACTCCGTTTTCAAATCTGCTATACTGCTGTTGCGTCATAAAAAACTTTTCAGCAACTGCTTTTTGCGTTAATCCCTTTGCTTTTCTTGCTTGTTTTAATTCGTTTCCTACTACTTTTGCTATTTCCATATTTAAAATTTACCACAAACTGATGTAAATATATTGACATACATCACAAAATGATGTATAATTTTCATATAATAATCTATATCTGCTTATTAAGGTTAAGGAGGGTTGCATGGTGAAAAAAGTTCTTCAGGTTGCAGTTTTAATTTTCTGCTTAATGGTCCAAGTGTCTGCTATATCTTGTACTGGTAATAAGTTTAATGCAAAAATGCCAAGCGAAGAAGATGTAAAGTTGTTAGAAAGTTCTGCCGTAATAAAAGAGGGCGACTTTATTTCGTTTGGCTTGTATCCTCAAAACGATTATATAACAACAGACTTATCTTATAACAAGGAAAAAATGGCTTGGCTTGATAACAGGGGCGATACTTATAGACTTGAAGATGGTAAATATTATGACAAGTTAGGGAAAGCCTACGTTTATGAAATGGGTAAACTATTTTATTTAGAACCTTTAACGTGGGAAGTCCTTGAGTGTGACGATAATACAGCCCTTCTAGTTTGTGTTAACATTATTGATGCACGTCCATATAGTCAAAACAATAACAATTATTCTACTAGTGAAATAAGAGGGTGGTTAAATCTCGAATTTTATAATACTGCATTTAGTAGCGAGGATAAAGTAAGAATAAAAACTTCAGTTGTTGATAATAGCACTGCAAGCACTGACTGTGATTACAATAATTACGTATGTGAAAATACGGAAGATAAGGTATTTTTATTGAGTTACCAAGAGGTTGTTAATGCTAATATTTTCGCCTCGGCCACGCAAAGAGTAAAATTTGTAACCGAATATGCAAAGTGGATGGGTGCTCACTTCGAAATGGGTAAAGGTTGGTGGTGGCTTCGTTCTCCAAGTGCCAATTTTATCGAATATGCAAATTTAGTATCCAAAAACGGCGATGTTTTAAATGATTACGTTTATGATACTAAAGGTGGAGTTGTTCCAGCAATAAGAATAGCGTTATAACATTTAAATATACGCCACGATAAATTTTTTGTCGTGGCGTTTTTGTACTATGACGAAAAGCGATAGACAAATCGAAAAATTTATGCTAAAATAATTTGGTCGAGTCGGCTGTACGGTTGCGGGGGAGAAATCTCACGAGGAAAGTCCGAGCTCCACACGGCAGGATGCCGCCTAACGGACGGTGAAGGTGACTTTAATGAAAGTGCAACAGAAAATTACCGCCAGTTTATGCTGGTAAGGATGAAAAGGCGAGGTAAGAGCTCACCGCTTCTGCGGAGACGTGGAAGGCTGTGTAAACCCCATCCGGAGCAAGATAGGGGTAGTCCATAAGATAGCCGGTCGGGACTACCTGCAAAACGTCGCTTGAGCTTGTCGGCAACGGCAAGTCTAGATAGATAACCGTATTAAATGACAGAACTCGGCTTATAGGTCGACTCGCAATTTGATAAAAACGCCACTTTTTAAGTGGCGTTTTCTATTTTGCTTATCAGGTTTGTCTATAATTGCCAAAATAGGCTTGCCCTATGGGTTGCTACTTCGTATACATTGGAGAGGAATTTTGCTTGTTTTATCCTTTTTTATATTAAAAAACATAATAAGTCTTTACAAAAATGAAAATTTATTATATAATAATAAATAATAATCATTTAAAAGGGGTAGTGTGCCTTTATGAAAAAACTAATACTTGCCAGTGCGTCGCCACGAAGAAAGCAAATTTTATTAGATGCTGGGTATAAGTTTGATATTATAACGAGTGATAAAGAGGGTGAAATTGATAAAATTACACCACCTGATAAGTTTGCAATAAGGTGTGCAATAAATAAAGGGGAAGACGTTTTTTCAAAACTTGATGGCGATTTTGTAGTGCTTTCTGCCGACACAGTCGTTGCTGTTAACGGCAAGATTTACGGCAAACCAGAGGGCAGAGAAGATGCAGAGCGTATGCTTAAAGACCTCTCTGGCAATACTCACGAGGTAATAACGGGTTACGCATTGCTTTCTAAAAGTATGCGTCAAACAGGCAAAGTTATAACAAAAGTTACCTTTAATACTTTGACCGAAGAGGTTTTAAAATCTTATTTAGATAGTAACTTATGGCAAGGTAAAGCAGGGGCTTATGGAATACAAGACGGTTTTCCGTTAGTTGAAAAATACGTGGGAGATTACGACAACGTTGTAGGACTTCCTATAAAAGAAATAGACGATGCAATAAAGGAGTTTTTAAAATGAAAAATAACGTAATAGCCATAGATTTAGGTAGTACGAATACTAATATTTATAAACTTGGCGAGGGTATCGTCTTAAGTGAGCCAAGCGTAGTAGTTTGCGATTCTTCGAGAAGAGATAAAGTAAAATCAGTTGGAACAGAGGCAAAAAGAAGACTCGGCAAAACTGTAAACGCTAACGAAGTTAGATTTCCTATTTGGGAAGGTCAAATTTTAGATGATAAACTTGCAACCCAAATGGTTGACAGATTTTTAAATAAAATCACGTTAAAAAAACTTGGATTTAGACCTCAAGTGTTGCTTTCCGTGCCATGTGGCGTTGAAGGTGGCGAAATCAAAAGATTTGAAAAGGTGTTAAACGGAGCAGGTGTTTATAACATTACTTGCGTGGAATCGCCTATTTTAACTGCTTTAGGTTTAGGCGTGCCTATTACAGATTCTACCCCTTGTTTTATAATCGATATCGGTGGTGGAACAACTAATATTGCAGCAGTATCTCTCGATGAAGTTATTGCAGGCGTCAACGTGAATATGGGAGGTAGAAATATCGATGCTATGATAATTGACAGCATCGAGAAAAACTACGGTTTAAAAATTGGTCACCTCACGGCAGAATATATAAAATGCGAAATAGGTAGCCTTTATGAGCATGATTCTATGAGAGTTGACGTAAACGGAAGAGACGTTTACACAGGCAAGCCTAGAGCAATTTCTATCGGTTCAGAAGATATAAGAAAACCAATTCAACTTTTCTTTGATAAGATTTTTGAAATAACCGAAATGCTTATGGCAAAACTTTCTGCCGAAGTGTCTGCCGAAATCCGTCAATCTGGTATTTTCTTTGCAGGTGGCAGTAGTAAAATTCCAGGATTAAGTGATTACGCAACCGAAAAGTTACTTATTCGTACAACCTGTTTTGAAAACCCTGAAAATGCAACCGTTTTAGGTGGAGGCATAGTTGCAGGGGATAAGCATTTGCTTAAAAATTTGAAGTTGATTAGAAAGTAGTTTTAAGGCTTATACGTTTTGCAATACTTCGTCCTTTGCTTTTTATAGACGTTCTTGCGACCAAAGTGTTTGGCTTTGTTTCTAAAAATCAAACGCCTCGTCTTGCTTGCATCTAGCCTTTTAAAAAGTTCTTAACATAAATAGCGATAAATATGAACAAAATCAATTACGACAATTTATTTAAAGAAACAGTAAATAGTTTTAATGGCGAAAAGAAAAAACTTCTTTTGCACAGTTGTTGTGCTCCTTGTTCAACTGCAGTGCTTGAAAGGGTAACTCCATATTTCGACGTTACTGTTTTCTTTTTTAATCCTAATATTACTGAAAGTGAAGAGTATTATCTTCGTCTAAACGAACAAAAACGCTTTTTAAAAGAGGCGTATGGCGAAACAGTTGCTTTAATCGAGGGCAGATATTTTTCTCGTGAATTTTTCTATATGGTAGAAGGTTACGAAAAAGAGCCGGAAGGTGGTGCAAGGTGCAATCTTTGCTTTGATAACCGACTTTTAGAAACGGCAAAAACTGCAAAAGAGGGTGGCTACGATTACTTTGCAACTACGCTTACAGTAAGTCCTCATAAAAACGCCGAACTTATCAACGGCATAGGCGAAAAACTTGCAAAAGAACATGGCGTAAATTGGCTTTACGCCGATTTTAAAAAAGAAAACGGGTATAAGCGTTCAGTTGAAATTTCTAAAGAGTATGAAATTTATCGCCAGAGATATTGTGGCTGTTTATATTCTAAATATGCCCATATAAAAACGGAGGAAGAGGCTTGAGAATTATAGCAGGTAAGCACAGAGGTAGGGTGCTTAAAGAATTTAAGGGTAGAGAAATTCGCCCCACTGCCGATAGGGCAAAAGAGGCGATTTTTAATATTTTACAAACTGAAATCCTCGGTGCTAGTTTTCTCGACTTATATTGTGGCACTGGTAATATGGGTATCGAAGCAATATCTAGAGGTGCTGAAAAAGTAGTTTTGGTAGACTCGTCTAAAGATAGTATTGCTTTAGCAAGGGCAAACGTAGAAATGCTTAAAGAAAGTGCGGAAATTTATTGTACGGACGCTCTTTCTTACGTTTTATCTGCTAGAGGAAAGTTTGATATTATCTTTTTAGATCCACCGTATACGATAGATGCAACCCCAGTTTTAGACGCTATTGCAAGCAGTGGTAATTTAGCAGATGACGGTGTAATAATTTACGAACATAGCGAAGATTTTAAGGTTGGAGAGATAGACTTTTTAGACCATCTAAATACTAGAAAATACGGTATTGCACATTTTGAATTTTACGGAGTAAAGTTATGAAAATAGCAGTTTTTGCAGGAACGTTCGACCCTGTTACAAGTGGTCACGAAGAGATTATAAAAAAGTCTGCTTGCCTATTTGACAAGCTTATAGTGGCACTTTGTGTAAACGTTACCAAAAGGGCAATGTTTAGCGTAGAAGAAAGACTAGAGTTTTTAAAAGCAGTATGCGAAAAATATAAAAACGTAGAAGTCGTTTACCACGAAGGATTACTCGTTGACCTTATGAAAGCAAAAGGGGCAATTTACAACGTAAGAGGGCTTAGGAACGGAAAAGACTACGATTACGAAAATGAGATGAATTTCATCAACGCAGACCTTATGCCGGAAATCATTACGGTATATCTTCCTTGCAGTGTGAAAAACTTGAGTGTTAGTTCAACTGCGGTAAGAGAACTTTTAACTTTTAAAAAAGACGTTTCTAAATATTTACCTAAAGAAATAGTAGACAGAGTAAAAAACTAAAAATCGCTTGAAGAATTTTAGACGTGCAAAATATTTTTATATTTGCGTTTGCTTTAGTTAAAAATATTATAGATTGTGCCCAAACTGAAATTCCACCAAAAGAAATAAGAGCAGAGGCAAAAGCAGGGCTATAAGTCGATAAATTGCATAAAGATAAGGCTTTACAACCACTCGTGCATTCTATAAGTCCATACAAAAAAGCATTTGCAACGTCTTTGCCAACCAAAACTGAAAGTGGGTTTGCTATGGGGCTAAAAATACCAAAATCTTTCGCCAAGTCTAGAATTAAACTAAATATACAAATAAACCCACCAACTAAAGCGACTGAAATTACTGAAGAATAAACAGACTCGTATAAAACGTTGTCGTGATTTTCTTGTGATATAAATTTTTTGCTATAAGGAGAAGAGTTTCCAAAAAACCTAAAAACAATTCCACAAAAAATGGCAGACAAAACGTGAGAAAGTAAGATTGCGACTGCAATTTTTTTATCGTTGAACATACCTATTCCAACGCTTGACACAATAAAAGCAGGGCCAGACGTTGAGCAAAGCGTGCAAAGCCTAGTTGCCTCGTCGTCGTTTATGATTTGGTTTTGTTTTAGATCTGCAATTATTCTTGCTCCTACTGGGTAGCCGGAAAGAATGCTCATCAAAAAGGCGTATGCTCCAGCACCACTAGTTCTAAACAATAAGCGAAATGGTTTTTCCATAAATTTAGAAATAAACGACGTCAACCCTAATGCTGAAAGAAGCGAGGTAAAAAAGAAAAAGGGTAGTAGAGAAGGGACGACTACTATAGCCCAAAGTTTTATTCCCTCAAAAGCACTTTGCACGTATCTTTCGGGCTTTAGCAATATTAAAAACACGCACGCTAAAATTAGCGTTATAATAATGAATTTAAAAAATTTCTTCATACTTAACCTTATTCAAAAGGTGGGTGCGATAGAAATTAATTGGTAAAATTATGTACGATTTATTTGACACGTTACAAGAAAATCAAAAAAGAGCAGAGCAACAACCTCTAGCCGAAAGGATGAGACCTCAATCTTTAAGAGAGTTTTTAGGGCAAAGTCATATTTGCGAAGAAAACAGTCTTTTAAGACGGGCAATTTCTCTCGATAAAGTTGGTAGTTGTATTTTTTGGGGGCCACCAGGTACTGGTAAAACTACGCTCGCAAACATTATTGCAAATTCAACTAGTGGAAACTTTGTTAAGTTAAATGCAGTTTCAAGTGGCGTTGCCGACGTAAAAAAGGCTGTAGAAGAGGCGTCTAACAGTTTAAAAATGTACGGCAAAAAGACATACCTTTTATTAGATGAGTGCCATCGTTTTAGCAAGACTCAATCAGACAGTTTGCTCCCTGCAATCGAAAATGGAACGATAATATTTATAGGCTCTACAACGGAGAATCCTTATGCATCTATGACACCTGCAATCGTGTCTAGATGTAGGGTGTTCGAGTTTAAGAGATTAGACAAAGAAACTGTTAAAAAAGCCCTCAATAAGGCGATTATCGATAAAAAACGTGGCTATGGGCAGTTGGACGTAGAGGTTGAAGAAGACGCTTTAGACCATATCGCATCTATGAGTGCAGGTGATATGCGAACTGCGTATAATGCATTAGAACTTGCAGTTTTAACAACACAAGGCGATAAAGACGGAAAAATTACGGTAACGTTAAAAGATGCAGAGCAATCTATTCAAAGAAAGGCTCTTTCTTATGATGAAAATTCCTATTATGATATGCTCAGTGCATTTTGTAAGTCTTTAAGGGGTAGTGATAGCGACGCTGCTTTGTATTACGCTCATAGACTTATAGAGGGAGGATGCGATCCGTTACTTCTTGCAAGAAGATTAGTCGTTCATTCTGCCGAAGACGTAGGTATGGCAGATCCAAATGCAATGGTAGTTGCAACTTCAGCACTCACAGCGTTTATGAATATCGGCTATCCAGAGGGGCTTATTCCGCTATCTCAAGCAATAATTTACGTATGTGAAGCCCCTAAATCAAATTCTGTAATAGTGGCAATGAGTGAGGCTCAAGCCGAGGCAAGGAGCGTAAAAGACGACACCGTGCCTGCTCATCTTAGAAATTCAGTTTTCGCCGATAGCGATGCAAAAAATCGCAGTAAACAGTACAAGTATCCACACGACTATGGTGGCTACGTTGAGCAACAGTACCTGCCAGATTCTTTAAAGGGAAGCGTTTTTTATCGCCCTACTAACAATGGTTTTGAAAGGCAAGTAAAGAAAATTAGAGAAGAAAAAGGCAAAAAATAGCAGTTTAGAATACAATAATATTCCTTTATAAAGGAATTTTTCAATTTCACTTTACAATTATTGTTTGCTATGTTAAAATAATAAAAGGAATAATGCGAATTTTCGCAAAACAGAGGATTAAATTATGGAAGAAATAATTAGAGAGGAAGGTGGAAGTCAATTTACCTTGCAAGCCTTATTTAAAGAATTGAAGAAAAAACTTCTTTTAGTTGTAGCAATCGTTCTTTTATGCACAGCCATAGGTGGCGTGTATGGTGGCGTAATTGTAGATACAAAGTATACGTCCAATGCAACTATGATTGTTAACGTAGGAAAAGAAGGAACTTTGGTGGAGGCTCAAGGTTTAGCAACAGCATTAAAGTCTATTGCAGACCCAGAAAACGATGCGATTTATGAAGCAACTGCAACGACGTTCCTTTCAACTCATCCAGATTTTGCTAATAAGTATAAAATGAACAAAGATATTCTCGCAGCGAATCTTAAAGGTGCAATATCGGTTACAACAAACCAAATGCTTTTGAATTTAAAAATAACGTCAACTTTTCCTGAAGCTGACTCAATTTTAAATCAGTTTATGACTGAAATTCAAAAGTTTGCAAACCAACCTTCTACTGACGGAGAATTTCGCTATCCTCTTTTTGCAGATAAGGTATTTATAGTTTCTCCTGCAAGCAAACCATTTAGCGATGCAAAGACAAAAGTGTTTAAGTATATGCTACTTTTCTTTGTTGTTGGTGTGTTTGGCTCAATGCTTTTAGTTTTGTTATCTGTTCTTTTGAACGATACTTATGCAGATAAACTTTCTTTCGAGAAGGACTACAATTTAGACGTTTTAGCAACGTTTGAAGACGTTACTTTAAATGAAGAAAGTCGCAAAACGGCAAAGGAGGTTGAATAATATGGCTAAAATAAAGAGATTAACAGGCTTATTTAAAAAGAAAAGACCTACTGCCGATGCTAAAATTTTAATAACCAAGGGTGGCAGAACCAACTTAGATGAAAGTTATAACAGGCTTAAAGATAACGTATTACATTTTGGTGCTTTAGGAAACAAAGTTATACAAGTTGAGTCTTCAATCGCTGGAGAAGGAACAACGACTATTGCAAGTAACCTTGCCGTATCGCTTGCTTTTAATAGCAAAAAAGTATTAGTTTTAGACTTAGATTTTAGACGTCCAGGTATAAGCAAAGTTTTTGGCGTTGAAGAAGCCCTTGGTTTTGGTGATTACGTATTAGAGGATGCTCCTTTAGAGTCTGTAATAAAGCACACTGAATATGGTGTTGACGTTGTTACTAGAGGTCGTACGATTTATAATTCTTCATACGTATTAAACTCTGAAAAAATGAAAAAATTTATTGAAGAGTTAAAAGAGAAATATGATTTTATTTTGCTCGATTGCCCTCCAGTACTTCTTACGTCTGACTATATGCATATTGCAAATTATTCCGATGGTATTTTATACACAGTATCGGCAAATTTCGTTAAAAGATCTGCTGTAAGAGAGTCTTTAACCCTCTTGGAAAAGTTAGACGTTCCAGTTTTAGGTAGCGTTATGACGTGTGTAAACCCTAATGACGTGTCCTGTGATTATAATAAATAAACCAATAAGAAAATATTATGACAGATATACATTGCCACATTTTGCCATTTGTTGACGATGGCTCTGACAGTATAGAAACCTCTATTTCAATGCTTGAAGAGTTGGTAAGACAAGGCGTGAAAAACGTAATATTAACACCTCATTATCGCAAGGGTTTTTACGTTGCAGAAAAAAGTGAAATTATCGCTTGCTTTGAAGAGTTGAAACAGGTTGCTACTCAAAAAGGTATAGATATCAATCTTTATTTGGGTAGAGAAATAACTGTTTATAAAGGACTTGGAAAAGATTTTGACGAGGGTAAATTTCTTTCTCTTGCAAACAGTAAGTATATTCTGCTTGAATTTCCGTATGAAACCGAAACTGATATTGAAGAGATTTGTTATAGGGTAAATCTTCAAGGATACGTACCCGTAATTGCTCACGTGGAAAGATATTCGTATTATCGCTCTGTAGAAAAGATTGTAAAATTAAAAGAGTATGGAGCAGTTATACAAGTCAACTCTTCACCAATCGTAAAGAAGTCTTCTTTAAGCGAAAACAAGTTTGTTAAAAAACTTTTAAAAGAAAAGTTAGTTGACATTGTTGCTAGTGACTGGCATAGTACTAGGGATAATTATTTTAGGCAAGCGTATGACAAAGTAAAGTCTAAATACGACCAAGAATACGCAGACCTTATTTTTAAAAAGAATCCTGCATACATTATTAATAGTGGTAATAACTAAAAAGGTGTAAAAATAAAGGGTACAATCAAAAGTTTGATTGTACCCTTTTTACATAATTTTATATGAAGACAAAATAAAAAAGTGGCTTTCGCCACTTTTTTTATACCTTTGCAAGTTCATCTTTAAAAGCGTTGATAACAGCATCAATAACAGCCTGTCTTGTTTCGGTATTGATTGGGTGAGCGATATCCTTATACTCACCGTCGTTTGTTTTTCTAGAAGGCATCGCAACAAAATAGCCTTCGTTTCCGTCTATAACTTTAATGTCGTGAATTACAAAGCAGTCGTCAATAGTTATTGAGGCTACGGCCTTAAGTTTGATGTCTTCCTTTTGTACTATACGTACTCTTACATCGGAAATTTTCATATTTTTTCTCCCTAATCAAAAAATATTTCATATATATAATACTACATATTTTTATTGTTTTCAATAGTTTTTATAATTTTTTTATATATTTTGAACTTTTTTTGTCAAAAATAGCAATTTTTATTACAATTTATCATAAAATTTCATATGATTAATCAAAAAATAGAATTTAACGTACATTTTATAGGAATAGGTGGAGTTAGCATGAGTTGGCTCGCTAAATACTTTAAGTCGCTAGGATTTAAAGTGAGTGGTAGCGACAGTCGACAGTCAAACACACTAAAAATGTTAAGTGAGCAGGGTATTAATACTTTTGTTGGACATAACGAAAGCAATCTAGACGGAGTTCAAGTGGTAGTTTATAGCGATGCTATAAATGAGGATAATCCAGAACTAAAAAGAGCTAGAGAGCAGGGACTATACGTCTTATCGAGGGGTGAAGCGTTGAGGTCTGTCGCTGAAAACTTTGGCGACGTGGTAGGTGTTTCAGGTTGCCATGGCAAGACAACTACAACGTGTATGCTTGCACATATATTTAAGTGTGCATGTATGTCTTTTACGGCACATATTGGTGGTGAAGATTCAGTATTTGGCAACTTTATAAACGACGGAAGCGACTTGTTTTTAAGTGAAGTATGTGAGTTTAAAAAGAATATAAATAAGTTTGACGCAGACTACGCAGTGTGCCTTAACGTGGGCAAAGACCATATGGACTGCT
>JAFVSF010000035.1 GCA_017503885.1 Clostridia bacterium | reverse complement strand
CCTCAGGGTTTAACAGGTGCTACAGGTCCTCAAGGTCCACAGGGCCCTCAAGGACCAGCAGGAACACCGGCAACGTTTGACGCCCTATACGCAGGTGTAAACACAACTACAACCGTACCAGCCGACACGATTATACCATTAACACAACTTGCAACTACACCAACAACCACGTTAAGCGTTACTAATAATAGCGTCAATCTTCCGACTGCAGGAACATATTTAGTTTCTTATTCTGCAAACGGAACGAGTGCCGACAATACTCTAACTATTCAACTACTTCAAAATGGAACTGCTATAAGTACAGAATTAATCTCTTCGAACACAACTAGCGGAAATCAGTCTTTGAATAAAACAATTTTATTAACGACAACTGAAGCAAGTACACTTTCTCTCAACAACGCTTCCGCAGATACGGCAACTCTTATTAGTTCGGCAATTACCGTACAAAAACTTGCGTAAAAAAACACCGGTCATAAGACCGGTGCATACATAAAAAGTTATTAAAAATCAATCAATCATATTGCTTAAACGATATAAAGATAGACGCCTGCGCATATATGGATGATATTTTAACCCCTGTTTCATAAGTTTTTCTGATATACCAATTTCTTCATAGCTAGTTGCACAGCCAGCAGTTTTCATACCTTTAAAAATCTCCTTTTCTGTTGGCACTGAAGAAATGATTTCTCTAATTCTATCCCACTTTTGTTCAATGATTTCAGGCGATATATCGTCCGTAATTGTGTCAGGCGTGTTAAGTTTAATAACTTCATCTTTTAATTCGCCGTAATTATTTAATACGTCATCCCAATCAATAATTTCCTTGTGGGCTTTTATAGACTTTTTGTTGTAGAGTCTTTGGTATTCCTTCATTATAAGAAGGGTAGCAACGCCGACCTTTTTTCCGTGAAAGTCTGAAATTTCTCCTTCTAAAAGTTTTTTACACTCCCAAAAATGAGATAATATATGCTCTGTTCCACTTGCAGGACGAGAAGTCTTTGTAAAACTCATCCCTATTCCCGTTAAAAGAAGGGCTTCAAACACTTCGGTAGCGCTTTCTTCATCATCTTTAGTTATTCTATCTGCTAACGCAAAAATTCTGTCCGTGGCTTTTCTGGTAAGATTTGCAACCTTTTCGCAATAATACTCTCCCGTTATCTCGCTTGAAACTTGCCAATCAATTAAACCAACGTATTTTCCAATCATATCGCCAAAGCCAGCAGATTTTAATTCTGGCGGTGCCTTTGCTAAAATTTTCGTGTCTGCAATAATAACTTCTGGAGATTTAGCAGAATAGGTAATTTTAAAATTGCCATCTACTAGCGGAGCGTTATAAGAAGCAAAGCCGTCCATAGAAGGAGCGGTTGCAAAAAGACATAAAGGCTTGTCAAGTTCAGCCGCCGACTTTCTACAAATATCGTGAATCGTACCTGTACCTACCCCAATAATACCATCGCAATCTTTTAGAAGTTCTTTTATAACTTGAACTTCGCTGACGGTAGCCTCTCTGATAAACGGATAAATCTTCTTTGTTACGGAAAAACCTTTTAAAGAGTCTAAAATACCTTCGGAAACGGAAAGAGTAGTCTTATCTGCTACGAGCAATAACCTCTTTTGAAAGTTGTTCTTTCTAAGAATTTCGCCTACTTCGGAGGTTATACCACTCCCTACGCAAATATCTTTTATATTTAGGGTGTGCGTCATACCACATTTGCAATTCTCAAATTCTTTTTTTAATTCTTTTAAGTCAATCATTTTTAGTCCTTGTAAACAGAGGTGATTTCTAAAGAAATATCTCCGCTTTTATTAACTTCAAATCTTATATCTCCATTTCTGTCAGTTCTATATATTTGAACGTTGCTATTAGCTTCTACAAGTCTATGGAGCGTTTGGCTAGACGGATGATTATAAATATTGCCCGCACCAACAGAAACTACGGCGTACGACGGATTCACAATACTCAAGAAGTTAGCAGTAGTAGAATCTGCACTGCCGTGATGAGCAACCTTTAATACGTCGATTGAATTTAAATTAATAATATTAGAATTATAATAAGCGTCATATAATCCTACCGAATAATCGTCAACAATTCTTTTCTCAACGTTTTTACTCGCATCACCCATAAATAAAAATCTTCTGCCAGAATAACTTATATATAACACCGCAGATATATCGTTTATCTGCTCATCTGTTGGTGTTTCCGTAGAATTTATATCCTCGTAAAAGCCATAGTCCTTATAAAAGGGACTGAGAATACCCATAAAATATTCTCGATTAAAATATACTTCCGCAGAAAGATCATTAATCTCAATACCCTTTTCAACCATTTTAGTATAAATTTCATTATAAACAGGAAACAACTCAGTATTTTCTAGATAAGGAACAAAGGCTTGTCCTACACTAACAT
>JAFVSF010000034.1 GCA_017503885.1 Clostridia bacterium | reverse complement strand
GATAAACGAGTTGTTCTTGTCAAAGAATATTATCCACTCACAGCAGATGTAAAGGCGTTAAATTCTTACTTTAACGACCCTTGCGAAACTACGGTGTTTATAATAGCGAACACCTCAAAAAGTGAAAATATTTTAAAGATGCCAAACATCACCGAGGTTGACTGCTCAAAAGGCGATCAGACGGTTGCATCAATGTGGATAAAAAGCCAAGCCGTAAAGGGTGGGGTTAGGATTACGCAAGGTGCTATTGATAAAATTATCGAGTATAGCAATGCCGATATGACTAAAATCAATGGCGAGATTGAAAAATTGGTTGCCTATGCTTTAAAAACTGGTGAGATAACCGAAGAAGACGTAGAGGCTCTTTGTGTAAAAGAAACGGAGTATCAACTTTACGAAGTAGTTGAATTTATATCGGCAAAAAAATACGAAAATGCATATACTTGTCTTATGGAGATGATGTCGTCTGCTGGCGACGGTCAAAAACTTTTCGTGTCACTTTACTATCATTATAGGAGAATGCTTTATTCAGTCCTTTCAAAAGACAGCGATGCAGAGGTTGCAAAGCACTTGAAAGTTAAAGAGTTTGCTGTAAAAATGGCACGCAGACAGGCAAAAGCGTACTCTGTAAAAAGACTTAAGGAAATTGTTGATTCACTCGCTTTATACGATGAAAAGTTCAAGCAGGGCTACGTTGAGCAAAGTTCTGCCGTTTGGAATTCGGTGTTCAACGTTTTAATAGATTAGTCGCAAAAGAAACTTTAGCAATTTAGTTACTAATGAATAATACGGTTTATAATCGCATATAATCACAAGGAGAAAAACATGACCTTTCAAGAATTTATAACAAAAGTTGGTCAAACGTTTAACGGTAGTCCGTTGACGATGACGTTGACGATTGTGATCCTTTTCGCATTGTTTTACTTTGCGATAAGTATTTTAAATCATAACAATGCAAAATGGGTAATCGTAGTTTTTGTTGCTTATATTTTATCTACGGGTACTATGTTTATGCTTGCTGAAATATCGGGATGGAATTATTTTATAGTTCCCCTCCTTTTTATCGTTGCAATAGTAGCTATGTTTTCTACCGAAATTAAAAGGGGTATTTGGAAAGTAAGGGCAAAAAAATCTAACGAGCCTAGAAAGTACGACAAGGGACAGCGTTCTTTTAATCAGAGCAAATACGTTGACGAAATAATAAAAGCACTTCTCAATATGTCTAAAAACAACGTTGGTGCAATCATTATCTTTTCGGATGAAAAGCTTCCAAATTCAATTATCGAAAGTGGAACTATTTTAGATGCAACTATTTCAGCACCTTTAATTGAGAGCGTGTTCTTTCCAAAGACGCCACTTCACGACGGAGCAATGGTTATCGTGGGAGAAAAGGTGCATGCTGCAGGCTGTTTCTTGCCTTTATCACAAGAAAACAACCTTCCTAAAGAACTTGGTTCACGTCACCGTGCAGGTATTGGTGTAACCGAGGCGATAAGCGTTACTGCAATAATTGTTTCAGAAGAAAACGGTATTATTTCTATTGCACAAGGTGGAAAAATTAGTAGATATGCAGATTCAGAGGCTTTAAAACAAACTCTTTCAGAGTTTTTCTGGCAAGTTCAGTCTGAAGACGTTGACGTGAAGGAGAATTAAAATGAAAGTTCACTCAAAAAATAAAATGGCTAGTAAAATATTAAAAGAAATTGTTTCTATCACTATTGCGGCAGGGCTTGCAATATTTGTATTTGTGGTTTTAAACTTTGTTTAAGGTTGCAAAGTTCGGTGGAACGTCTGTAGCCGACAAGATTGGCTTTCAGCGAGTTGCCGAGTGGGTGCGT
>JAFVSF010000033.1 GCA_017503885.1 Clostridia bacterium | reverse complement strand
TTGTAATAGGAACGAGCTTGCCAAGGTCAATACCCGTGTCGTGCTCAGTGCCCTGAAGTGTAGCAACAAATGCCTCTGTTGCGGGGTTTGCCGTACCGTTACCGAGTGCCGACAATGCAGTGTCAACTATGTCACAGCCCGCCTCGATAGCTTTGAGGTTAACCATATCGCCTGTACCCGTAGTGTTGTGGGTGTGAATGTGAATTTTGGTTTCCGGCTTAAGCACTGCCTTCATAGCCTTAACAAGCTCGTAAGCCGTGTAAGGAAGAAGAAGGTTTGCCATATCCTTAATACAAATGTTGTCTGCGCCCAAAAGCTCAAGCTCCTTTGCAAGTCTTACGAAATATTCGTTAGTGTGAACAGGGCTTGTGGTATAGCTGATTGCAGCCTCACATATTCCACCGTATTTTTTGATAGCCTTCATAGCTGTTTCGAGGTTTCTGACGTCGTTTAAGGCATCGAATACTCTTATAACCTTTACACCGTTTTTGATAGAATATTCAACGAATTTTTCAACAACGTCGTCAGAATAATGCTTGTAACCCAAAAGGTTTTGACCTCTTAAAAGCATTTGAATTGGCGTATTTTTAAGATGTGACTTTAAGGTTGTAAGCCTTTCCCATGGGTCTTCATTTAAAAAACGAAGACAAGAGTCGAAGGTTGCACCGCCCCAAGCCTCTAATGAATAATATCCTATTTCGTCGAGCTGATCAAGCACAGGAAGCATTTGATCTAATGTCATTCTGGTAGCAGCCTGCGACTGATGAGCATCACGAAGAATCGTATCAGTAATTAAAACTTTTTTAGCCATAATTTTACTCCTTAAATTTTAAGCGAAAAGCGCTAAAAGAACGCCCGCAGCTATTGCAGAACCAATAACGCCTGCTACGTTTGGACCCATTGCGTGCATGAGCAAATGGTTGTCTGGATCTTCCTCACGACCTACGTCTTGAGAAATTCTTGCCGCCATAGGAACTGCAGAAACACCTGCTGAACCGATAAGTGGGTTGATTTTTCCACCAGAAAGTTTACACATAAGTTTAGCAACCAAAAGACCACCAAGCGTACCCATACAGAACGCACAAAGACCTAATACGATAATACCAAGTGTTTGACCAGAAAGGAAAAGTGAACCCGTAGCCTTTGAACCAACCATTACGCCAAGGAAGATAGTAACGGTGTTCATAAGACCGTTTTGTGCAGTATCTACAAGTCTTCCACAAACACCAGACTCTTTTAAGAGGTTACCAAGCATGAGCATACCAAGAAGTGGCATAGCATCTGGGAGAAGAATACCAACTACGAAGGAAACGAGAATTGGGAAAACAACTTTTTCAAGTTTAGACACCTTTCTAAGTTGTTTCATCTTAATTTGTCTTTCTTTCTTGGTTGTTACTAATTTCATCAAAGGCTTTTGAATAATAGGAATAAGTGCCATATACGAGTAGGCAGATATTGCTATTGCTGGGAGAAGATGCTCTGCAAGTTTTTTAGTAACGTAAATTGCAGTAGGACCGTCTGCACCACCGATAATTGCTATCGCAGCAGATTCAGCGTCTGTAAAGCCTAAGAAATAAAGCGCACAGAAGAAAGTAATGAATATACCGAGTTGGGCTGCTGCACCAATAAGCATACTCTTAGGATTTGCAATAAGTGGACCAAAGTCTGTCATCGCACCAATACCAAGGAAAATAATTGGTGGGAAAATTACCCAGTCAACGCCTTTATAAATGTAATAGAAAAGACCGTAGTCTCTAATTACTGTTTCTGAAGAGATTGAAAGTTGACCAGCAACGTATGAAGTTGAACCGTTTACCGTTATTGCAATTTTACTTAAATTAGTAGGCGTTTCACCTAGCATATCAAATATATTTGCTATATCGCTAACGTTAAAGAATTTTGCAAGTTCAACAGCGTTACCTCTTGCAATTTCAACGCCTGCATACATATCGGTAACTATATAACCTTTTGTACCAAAAAGTATCTTATATACACCTGGTATATTTACGATAAACATACCAAATGCTATTGGGAGCAAAAGCAAAGGTTCGAATTTTTTAACAACGGCAAGATAAACTAAAACACATGATATTAAAACCATTACGAGGTTTTGCCATCCACCCGTTGTAAAATTAGAAAATAATTCGTGTAAACCAGTGCTTTCCCATAAATTTAAGAGTTTCTCACCTACGTTGAGACCACCCTCACAAATATTATGTAAAAAGCTCATATATTTCTCCTTAAGCGATAACAGCCATTAAAGCACCGGTATCAACGTTTGAACCTTTAGTCGTTTTGTAAGAAACCTTACCATCGCAAGGTGCTGTGATATCGTTATCCATTTTCATTGCTTCTAAAATGAGAATAACGTCGCCTTTTTTAACTTCAGCACCCTCATCAAATTTAAGGGCCTTAATCATACCAGGCATTGGAGCTTTAACTTTAGTGCCTGCCGTTGGAGCTACTGGACTTGCTTGTACTGGAGCAACCGACGTTACAACTGGAGCAACGCTTTGAGTTGCACCAACTTCTTCAACACCTACTTGATATTGTTTTCCATCTATTGTGATAATAAAATTACGCATAATTAATTCTCCTTAAATTTTTTTAATTTTTTTAACTTTAAATTCATTTTTAACACCACTATCGGCATAATACGCAGCGATTGCGGCAACTATTGCTACTTTTACGTGTTCGGGAATTTCGTCATTCTCGGTTAATTGTTCAACTTTCGTTACTTCTACGGTTTTAGCAATTTTTTTCTTGCCTTGTTTAAGGTCGTCAAACTTTTTCATTGCTATACCCATTCCACTTACAGCCAAAACGAGTACTGTCATGCCTAAGAAGATAACGGCAACACCAAGAATAAAGGTAAACCCACCCCAAACAAAGGACTCTTGGGTAAATGCCTTTAATAAATTACTTAACATAATTTGTTACCTCACTATCATTTGAAGTGCTGAAATTACGTAAGGGCGAACGAATTGTGGCTCGATAATATTATCAACGTAA
>JAFVSF010000032.1 GCA_017503885.1 Clostridia bacterium | reverse complement strand
TGAAGATATAAAAACTATAGTCCTTTCTGCTGGAGGAAAAACTGCACAATCTAAAAAAGTAACGGATTTGCTAGTCGATGCAAGTAATGCAATTTTCAAAGGGGAAGGCATTGTAAAATCGCTTAATCCTTTCGTTGAAAGAGTGTTAGGGGATGCTGGGGCTATAGGGTTAGAAAATTCTATAAAAGATGAACTAATGAAAATCGAGCAAGAGATTGAAAAAAATCTTTCGCTCGATTTTATTTTGTCTAGAGGAGAATATTTCTACTCAAAACTTTTTTCAGCTTATTACGGTTTGCCCTTTGTTGATAGTGCAAGCCTTATCGGGTTTTATAAAGACGGCTCGTTAAATATGGGGCTCAGCCAATTTCAAATAAATAGGGCTTATGAAAAGTATGGGAAATTTGTGTGTGGTGGGTTTTACGGTGCTTTGCCAAACGGAGAAATAAAGACGTTTACTAGAGGTGGAGGAGATTTCTCTGGGGCAATCGTTGCTAAGAGTTTGTGTGCGAGACAGTACGTGAATTTTACAGACGTTGACGGAATTTTTCCTTTTGCCCCTAGCGAGAAGGTCAGTGAGCCAATAAAAGAGATTTCCTTTGATAAGATGAGGCTTTTGGGCGAATTTGGAGCGTCAGTGTTGCATCCTGCAAGCGTGTTGCCATTATATGGAACGGAAACTGAAATACTCGTAAAAAACACGTTTAATAAAAGTGCCGAAGGAACAAAGGTTAAAGAGAATAGTTTTGAAACCCCTTTTGCCGTAGCAATAAAAGAAAAGTGCGTTTACTGCAAAATGGTAAAAAGAGGAAAAGGGTATAATTTGGCTAATTTGATAGATGGGAACTATGCTAAAGTGATTTGTCAAGTTTCTTCGTTAGATTTTTTGCAAGTGTGTTTTAGTGGGAGTTGGAAAGAAGAATTTAAACATAAGGGGCTAGATTTTTGTCAGGTGCAAGAGGACGTTACTGTTTTTTATTTGACTCCGTGCGAAACAAGTAGCAATTTAGTCGCAAAGGTGCAAAAAATAGCAGGGGTTTTATTGGTTGGAGTGTTTGATTGTGGAGTTTATATTGCTACAATAGGCGAGGGGGTAAAGTCTGTTAAAAAACTAATTTATGAGGGTTAAACGCTAAAATTTAATGTTTTAATATTAAAAATTTATGTTCATAAAAGGCGATTTTTTGACGTGTCTCCAAGTGTATTAGATTCTAGGAGGAGTGCTTCAATACGTCGCCTTTTTTATTGTTATTAGGTTAATTATAAAGTGTATTAAATTTTTATAAAATTTAAAAAATCAAACAGAATATCTTTACTACTCGTTTTTTATAAAATTTTTTTGTTAAAATTATGTGAAAAAAGCAATTAAAATTTAATAGTTATTTACAAATGAAATAAATTGTTTTATAATAGTAAGGTAAATAAATGTTGCAATTATATTCCATATAATTGTTTTGTGGGAAAAACTATGGCAAAGAAAAAAAAGACAAAAAAGTGGGTTAAATTTAGACATAAAGTAGTAAGGGCTCTTGCTTGGGTGTTTTTCTATCCTTCTATAAAATTTAAGTTTAGAGCTAAAATAGACAAGTTTAAAGGCGATAGGAAAAAGAAATATCTTATCTTGTATAATCATCAAACGGCTTACGACCAATTTTTTATCTCGTATTCGTTTTCAAAAACGATTTATTACGTAGCCAGCGAGGATATTTTCTCAAATGGTATCGTTTCAAAACTTTTAAGATATGCCGTTGCACCTATTCCAATAAAGAAGCAGACCAACGATATAAGAGCAGTTATGACTTGCTTAAAGGTTGCTAAAGAGGGTGGCTCTATTGCTATTGCTCCAGAAGGAAATAGAACGTATAGTGGTAAAACCCGCTATTTTAAACCTGCAATCGTAAAAATGGCAAAGGCGTTAAAACTCCCTATTGCAATTTTTCGTATAGAAGACGGGTATGGCGTACATCCAAGATGGGCAGAAGACGTAAGAAAGGGTGGTATGCACGCTTTTGTTAAACGTATTATTGAGCCTGAAGAATATCTTAAGATGTCGGATGAAGAACTTCACTCAGTTATAAAAGAAGAACTTTACGTAGACGAGTCTGTGCCAAATAAAGAATTTCATCACAAGAATCTTGCGAACTATATCGAAAGGGCAATGTACTATTGTCCAGATTGCGGGCTTTCTGTTTTTGAAAGCGAAAAAGACCTCGTTACTTGTAAAAAGTGTGGCAAAACTATTAGGTATCTTCCTAATAAGCAAATTGAGGGTGTTGGCTTTGATTTTAGATACAAAAATATTGCCGAGTGGTACGATGGTCAAAGTGAGTTTACAAACGGTTTAAATCTTGTTGAAATGGAAGATAAGCCATTATATCAAGACGAAGCAAAGGTGTTTGAGGTTGAACTTTATAAACGTAAAATTATACTTGATAAGGATGCAAAAATAAGCCTCTACCCAAATAGAATAGAGGTTAAATGTAAAGGTCAAGATATAGTTGTTGATTTTACAACGGCAGAAGCTGTAACCGTACTTGGTAGAAATAAGATTAACGTTTATGTGAACGGAAAAGTATATCAATTTAAAGGTGATGTACGTATGAACGCTTTAAAATATGTTCATTTCTTCAATAGATATAGAAACATTTTAAATGCAGAAGACAGCAATTTTTTAGGACTTTAAATTTGATGGGGAAAAGTCTTCCTCTATGATTTTATTACTATAGATAAGGATGGTGGCTATATGAGTTGGGATTTTACGCTTTCAAACTATGATGCAGTTTGGTCGTTTATAGTACAACTTGGCTTATTATTATTGTTTTTAATGGTGGGAAATATTCTTCGCCGTATTATACCATGGTTTAGAAAATGCTTGATACCATCGGCACTTTTAGGTGGTTTAGTATTGCTCATAGCAAACGTTATTTGTAAGCAGTGTGGTGTTATGCTTGTTGATAATAGATTGATGCAAGTGGTAACCTATCACTGCTTGGCAATAGGTTTTGCTGCAATGTCCTTAAAGACGGAAAAAAGCACGCATAAGACAAATCGTGTGCAAGTTTTTGAATTTGGAGCGTTGCAAGGTGGTACGTACATGTTGCAAGCATTCATGGGTTTAGGAATAACGTTAATAATGTTCTTTTTAACTCAACACGGCGAACAGGTAACGTCTTATATATGTGGTTTAATTTTGCCTCTTGCTTATGGTCAAGGACCGGGCAACGCCCTTAGTTGGGATATAAACTATACGAACACTCAAGCAACGCAATTTGCAGGAAACGGTAGTTTTGGCTTATCGCTTGCATCAATAGGTTTCGTGGTTGCTTCTGTGTTTGGTGTGTTATATATTAATATACAAAAAAAGCGTGGTGGCATAGTTGTTAGAGAAGAAAATGAGGCTAAAGAATTTGTAGACCATACAAATCCTAGTGGACAAGAAATTCCAGACAATGAATCTGTTGATAAATTCTCAATTCAACTTGGTTTTGTGGCGTTTGTGTATGCTATTGCCTTTGGTTTTATGTGTCTTTTAGGCGTAATTTCCGACTTTACAAATAGTATAGCGTGGGGCTTTAACTTCCTTTGGGCATCAATAGCGGCAATGCTTGTAAAGGCTGTAGTAAAGGGTTTAAGAAAGCACAATTTAATGCATCGTGAATATATAAATAATTATCAAATGGATAGAATATCGGGCTTTGCGTTTGACCTTATGATAGTTGCTGGCGTTGCATCAATAGAAATAAACGATATAAAGAATTATATTTTACCTATCGTTATATTAAGCGTTGTCGGTGCTATAATTACTTTTATATATATTCGTTTGGTAACAAAACACTGCTTTAAAGGTTTCGAACACGAGATGTTTTTAATGAGTTTTGGAACGCTCACTGGCACGGCGTCAAACGGTGTTATTCTTATGAAAGAGGTTGATCCCGCTTTAAAAACTCCAACTTCAAGTCTTTATATTCTTTCCAACTTCCCGGCAATGGTTATGATTGCTCCACTGTTATTCTTGCTTGGATTTGCGGGCAAATCACCGGTTAACGCTATAGTTGCTTGTGGAATATTCTTTGCGCTATGGCTAGTTTATACGTTATTCCTGTTTAGGAGAAAAATATTTAGAAAGAAATATAAAGGAAAGCCCGTAGCCGTTTGGAAAGATGATAAAAAGTAAATAGAGCAGAGAAGTACTTTTCATAAACGAAAAAAATTTATGTTAAAACTTTCGGGCGATTAGAGTAATTAAAAAAGGATAGCAAAACTTTGCTATCCTTTTATGTAAGGTATTTTTTGCGAGTATAGACTTGTGGTGTAGAAATTATTTTAAAACTTTGTTTACGGAGTTTATGACAATCTCTCTTTGCATTTTAGAAATAGGCTCATCAAGATCTAAAAATTCGTTGCTTGTAATATCGTTGCCAGTCAAGAATTTGTACCATAATAAACCGAGCATATATCTGCCTGCACCCAAAGATGCGTGGAAAGTATCTCTGTGTATCTTGCCTATGCCAAGTCTTACAGCCTCTATCATGGCGTCGCCAGATGGTATAATTCCGTCAAAAGGTAAATCCTCTAAACATTTATAGTAAGCCTTTTTTACGGCACTGTGCATTTCTTCTGCCGTGTTGCAGTGAGCAATTTCAAATAAACGGTCGCTACCATCTTCATACGCCCAGGTTTGATGAATGAGAATTTTAGCGTTTTGACAATAATTTTTAAGTTGGTTAAACAGTTCTTTTAAATATGGCTGATAGGTAGAGTAGTCAAAACTTTGTGAACTTGCCTGTTGCAAGGTAATATAGTCCCACTCTTCACTTAAAACGGCGTCTTTAATAGAGATACGCTCGCCAGTGGGAACACCATTTATTTCTGTATCATAACTTATGTTGTTCTCGGACATGTTTTTGTAATGTGTTTCTAACGAGCATCCACCTATATTGAGGTTTAAAGTGTAGATATCAACGCCGTTATGTTTTGCAATAGAGTGTAGATATCTTTGTGCGTCTTGAGAAAAACTATTGCCTATTGATAGAACTTTCATTATTTTTTCCTCGATACATTTGTCGATATATATAGAATAGCAAAGAGGGGTTTAAAAGTCAATATAATTATAAAAATATTTAAAATGTAGTGGTTAGTTTGCAATTGCCCACCCGTTCGAGTCCCCTTATGAATTTTACAAAAAACAAAAGAGAGTAGCGATTTTGCTACTCTCTTTTATTGTATAAAGAAAACCCCCAGATAGTCTGGGGGTTCAAAAAAGGCTTTTGCCGATCCAACTTGTAAAAAAACTCCGTTTAATTTATAATAATTTTGCGACCTGCCAGTTGCAAAATTAAATAAAACGAACGCCTGACTACCTG
>JAFVSF010000031.1 GCA_017503885.1 Clostridia bacterium | reverse complement strand
ACTTCGCAATACTAGTCTTTTTACGGCTTTTTGCAATTCCGATTACCAACAAGGTAATTCCCTTGCAAAAATCTCGCAAAAATCCCGTCTTGCTCGTATCTAACCCTTTAAATTTAATCAGTCATACGTTGTGACATAGCCATGCAAAATTTAATAGGTATAGCGTTATTAAAAGGTGTATTATAGCACTTAAAACGTTAATAACTACAAAATACCAATGTTTTGTTTTATGTCTTATAGAAAACATTGCAAGTAATCCACCACTCGCCCCTCCGATAATCGAAAGGGTGAGTAAGGCTTTTTCAGATATTCGCCACTTGCCTTTTTGAGCCTTCGCCTTGTCTATGGTGTAGATTAAATAGGTTACAAAAGAAAGTGTTGCTATGTAAATTAAAAAGTATTGATAAAGTTCCATAAATTGCCGTATAAGTCGATTATTCTTGATTATGTTCTTCAGTTAAATCGTCTTTTTTAAATCTTAAAGGTTTAACGTTTATTATGCCAAAACTCATTAAAGTCACTAACTGGGCAGGTATACCAATTATAAATACGAGATAAGCAGACGTCGAAGTTGCCATCCAAATAATGCTATAAGTTACAAGTAGTATAGACCAAATTAAAAGGGAAACTAAAATTATTTTCCACAAACGCCTTCTTGTCCACACCGAAGTAAAAACAAGTAACAAAACAAAATAAATAGGAAGTGGAAAAATAAAACAACTAATAACGTTATAATGCAAATATTGAGGAGAAGCAGTCTGCACCGAGATAAATACCGTAAGTGCACAAATAAGCACGGCAATAACGGTAATACCAGAAATCAATACACGATTTTTATTGTGTACGGCTTTTTCGTAACCCGTAGTTTGCTCGATTTTTTCGCTCTCATCATGCTTTGTTATCATAAAGTCGATGGTTACGCCGAAAAAGTCTGCAATGCCTTTTAAAACTGCAACGTCTGGGATAGATTCCCCTCTTTCCCATTTGGAAACGGCCTTATCAGAATAGTTTATTTTTTCGGCAAATTCAACTTGCGTTATTTTCATTTGTTTTCTAAGGCGTATTAAATTTTGTGCAAATAATGATTTTATGTCTTCCAATTTAAACCTCAGTCGTTTTTAGTTAAAACAAACGTAAAACGAAAAATCTTTCATTAATAATAGTATTCTAGCACAAAAAAAGTCAAAAATCAAGGAATTTTATATAGGTTTAACCTAATTCTACCGTGAGTAGAGTCGAAAATTATACAATTCTACTTTCGGTTACCGTGCTTTATATTGCGAGAGGCTACAAGTAGGTTGTAAAAATCGACTAAAGTGGGTACACTTTAAGCAAAGATATTTAAGCTGTGCAAATGGCTGGTTTTGGCAAGGCAAGAGTTAGGAGGTAAAAATGGAAATAGGCAACAAAACTAGAATTACAGTGTTTGGAGATTCGATAGGTAGAGGAATTACTACGGATAATGGTAAAATTGAGCGTTTACCAAATGGAGCAGTCGACCTTTTTGAGAAAGATTATGGTATAAACGTCGATAATCGTTCGGTTTATGGGCAATCATTAAAAAGAGTGTGCCAAAGAGGTATGATAGATAAGTATATAAATGAATTGGAAGAAAAAGAACAAAACGTGGTAGTTTTAGAGCTTGGTGGCAACGATGCCGATTTTAATTGGAAAATGGTTGCGGAAAATCCATCGTTAAATCACGATAGTAATACGTCTATAAAAGAGTTTGGTCGTTTGTATGGCGAAACAGTTAAGAAATTGACTAGTGCAGGTGTTAAAGTCGTTGCTTGTACGATAGTTCCCATAGACTCAGAAAGGTTTTTTAATCGAGTTATAGGCTCACTTACAGATAAAAGTAAGGTGATGGAATTTTTCAAGGGGGATTTTAATACTATACATCGCCACCAAGAAGAATTCAATAACGAAATATTAAAAAATGCATATACCCAAGGAGCAAAAGTAATCGATTTAAGGCGTAGTTTTTTGCACACTAACGATTTTAAAGGCTTAATGTGTCAAGACGGAATACACCCAAACGGGAAAGGACACGAGCAAATGTACAGTGCAGTTAAGGAATTTTTGGCTATATAGTCTGATTAGTTGACCTTTTATAAAAAAAAGAGTATAATCGCACTATGATTAATAAATTGAAAGAATTGATAGTAAAACTTTATAATGATAAAAGGATAAGATTTTTATTCGTTGGTTGCCTAAATACTGTAGTTGGCACGGGCACGACGCTAATATGCTATTTAATTATGGGATATGGGTTGTTTGAACAAACCAACATAACGTTTTGGCAAAACTTTTGGGCAACCGTAATAGGATATTCCGTTGGCACGGTAAACAGTTATTTGTGGAACAAGTTCTTCACTTTCAAATCTAGTGAAAAATCATTTGCAGAAGTCGTTCGTTTCGTAGGTGTTTGTGCAGTGCAATACGGTGTAAACTATGGACTTACTATTTTAGCAAAACAGTTTATAAAGATGCATCTTGTATATACTATTATCGTAACGCTTATTTGTATGGTAATATCTTATATTGGACACAGTCTTTTTTCGTTCGGAAAGAAATTTGCAAAAACAGAGGATGTAAGCAACTGATTATATTACGCAAAGCTAAATTATAAACGCTTTGCGTTTTTAATTGCTATAAATTTATATTTGTGTTAAAATTATTCTATTAAAGCAAAAGGTGGCAATATGAAATTTACCGAATTTACAATTTCAACTACAACTGAAGCACAAGAATTAGTCGCAGATATTATGTGGCAGTATACCTCTTACGGCGTTGCTATTAGCGACGTAAAAGACGTAGTTGAACTTATAAACGACAGAAAGTCAACTTGGGACTATTTAAGTGACGAGGTTTTAAAAGAACTTAATTCCACAGTAACGTTAGTAAAGGCGTACGTCGCTTTGGATATAGCCGACCAAACGCTTGTACAAATAGAAAACGACCTTGCTGTTTTAAAGGAAAATTGCAAGGGTTTTACAGAAACTGGCAGTTTGGAAATAGTTAAGCGTATCGTAGACGGCGACGATTGGATAGAAATTTGGAAAAAGCATTATCGCCCAATCGAACTTGGCAAGGTTGTGGTTTGCCCTGCTTGGATAGAGCATACGGTAAAGGAAAATCAAGTTGAGGTGCTTATCGATAGCAATATGGCTTTTGGCACTGGCGAGCATGAAACCACTTCTATGGTAATTGAAATTATGCAAGACTACATAAAAGATGCAAACGTTGTTTTAGACGTTGGTACGGGTAGTGGAATACTCGGTATTGCATCTGCTAAACTCGGTGCTAAGAAAGTTGTTATGACCGATATTGACTACGTTGCCGTAAAGTCTGCAAAGCATAACTGCGAATTAAACGGCGTTGCAGATAAATGCGAAGTTGCACTTAACAACCTTTTAGATGATAAGAGTGTTGTGGGCGAATTGGTGCTTGCCAATATCACTGCAGACGTATTGTTAATTTTATCCAATACCATTACTGCTAGCGTTGCAGATAACGGCGTTATGGTTATGAGTGGAATAATAAAATCACGAGAAAACGAGGTTATAGATAGGTATTCTTCACTTGGCTTTACTTTAGAAAAAAGAGTAAACAAGGGCGAGTGGGTTGCTATTGCAATGAGAAAGGTATGAAAGCTGTAGTATTTACTTTAGGTTGTAAAGTTAACTCTTGCGAGAGTGCGTCGCTTATGACGGGGCTTAAAGAGTGTGGGTTTGAAGTTAGCGACAAACTAGGCACGGCAGACCTTTTCATAATTAATACGTGTGCTGTAACTGCGGAGGCTGAAAAGAAATCTCGCCAAACTATAGCAAGGGCTCGCAAATTTAACGCCAATGCTAAAATTATTGTAACGGGCTGTGCATCTCAAAAATCTCCACAGGACTTTTTAGATAAACAAGGCGTAACTTTGGTTACAGGCACTAATTCTAAAGAAAAAATAATAGACCATCTTGAAAGCGAAGGACTTATTATTTGGGAGGAAAAGGATTATTATGAAAAATATCTTCCTGAAAACCCCGAAAAGACAAGGGCTTATATCAAGGTTCAAGACGGGTGTAATAATTTTTGCAGTTATTGTATAATCCCCTATTTAAGAGGGCGTACAAGGTCGAGAAATCCTGATAAAGTTTTAGAAGAAATTTTAAGGCTTAACCCAGAAGAGGCTGTTATTACAGGTATCAATTTGTCAGCATACAACTATCAAGGAATTGGCTTAAAAGGACTTATAGAACGACTTTCGGTTGTGAATTGCCGTATAAGATTGGGTTCTTTAGAGGTTGGAGTTATAACCGAAGAGTTTCTAAAGTCTTTGAAAAATCTAAAGGATTTTGCACCGCATTTTCATTTGTCCCTTCAATCGGGTGCAAACGCAACGCTAAAGGCAATGAATAGAAAATATACTCGTGAAGAATATTTGGAAAAGTGTGAACTTATCAAACAGCATTTTCCAAATTGTGCAATAACAACCGACGTTATAGTGGGCTATTCAACGGAAACTCAAGCCGATTTTGAAGACAGTATAGACCTTTGTAACAGAGTCGGTTTTGCAGATATTCATTGTTTTCCATATTCTAGGCGTGAGGGCACTGTGGGAGCAAAACTCAAAGAACTTCCTTCTAGCGTAAAAGATGAGAGAATGGACGTTATTTTGACATTAAAAAAGCAGTTGAAAGATAAGTTCATAAGTGAAAATATAGGTAGGGTTTTAGAAGTTATACCCGAAGACGTTGAGGGGGGGTACCTCGTTGGCTATACGGAAAATTATATTAAGGTTTATTTAACATGTAAAGCCATTTCTGGAAAGAAAAAAGTAAAACTTATATCGCTTTTTAACGACGGTGCGTTGGGCGAGATTGTTTAAGGAGTATATTATGGAAAATTGTTTGTTTTGCAAATTCGTAAGCGGTGAATTTAGCGTGGATAAAGTGTTTGAAAATCAAGACTTTATCATTATTAAAGATATAGCCCCAAAAGCAAAAAATCATTTTTTAGCAATTCCAAAAACACATTTTAAATTTTTGGCTGAAATGACTGAAAAAGATGCAGAAATGCTTGGTAGAATACTCAAGACTATTCCTACGCTTGAAGAACTTTTAGAGTTAAAATCGGGCTATAGGCTTGTTATCAATCAAGGTGATGATGCAGGGCAGACCGTTCCTCATCTTCATATACATATCTTGTCAGGACAAAAGATGGGGTGGAATCCTGCTTAAAATGTTTTTTAAGTGCTTTAAAACGCTTGACACGAATAAATATGGTTTGTTATAATAACCAAGCAATAATTACGAGCCGTAGGGCAAAGGAGGGTTGGAAATGTCTACTGTAAGAGTTGGAGAAAACGAGTCTTTAGATAACGCACTCAGAAGATTTAAGAGAAAGTGCTCAAGAGATGGTATCATCGGCGATTTACGTAAGAAGGAGCATTACGAAAAGCCTTCCGTAAGACGTAAGAAGAAGGCTGAAGCGGCTAGAAAGAGAAGTATTAAAGGCTAATTTTTAAAGGTTTATATGCTTCGATATGCGTCGTTTCTGTTTTGTCGTCAAGACTTCGGTGACCACAAAGGTCTACCAAACCCTTGCCACCAAAACGAGCCTAGCCTATCTCGCATCTAACCCTTTAAATTAAAGGTGTATATACTTCGCTAGCCTTTGTTTACTGTAATCCTTTTTCGACTGGGATGACCACAAAGGTCTATCCCATCCGTAAAAGTCTCACGAGCCTTGGTTAGCTTGTATCTATTCCCTTAAATTAAAGGCATATATACTTCGGTATGCGTCGTTTCTGTTTTGTTGTCAAGACTTCGGTGACCACAAAGGTCTACCAAACCCTTGCCACCAAAACGAGCCTAGCCTACCTTGTATCTATTCCTTTAATAAAACTTAATACGGCTAGCAAGCCTAATTAAAAACAAAAAGATTTACACCCGAAAAAATTTTCGGGTGTATTTTTTTATCTCCGAAAAATTGAAAAATAATAAAGTAGGAGAGTATTATGCAACAATCTAAAAGTATAAAAAGTGTAGCAAAAGAAGCAAAAATGCGACTTAAAAATAGGTTTTGGGAAGATTATAAAAAAGAAGTGGCGTGCAGTGTGAAAACTGCAAGCGAAGAGGGGTTTACTCCTTCGGGTGTGGAAAATTACTTTAAAAAGTTAGTAGTAAAAACTGTAAAAGGTGTTAGCGAAGAGGATGAGCAGTTTTATGCAAAAGTTAAACTTATGCTTGATGAGGTGGGTTCTAGACCTAGAGATGCTCTAGATAGATTGATGGATAAAAACTATTTTAGTGGGCTTTCATACGAGGCAAGGGAGAGATATTTGTTCCGTTTGGCAAAAAGATATCAAGAGGCTTTAACTCGTTATGACGGCGAAAGGGGTATAGAAAAGGCGTTGGGAAGATAAATCCCCCTATATGTTGACTAATTCAAATTCCTCGTTTTAAAGAAAAAAATTTAAAAAGTGCAGAAAAATTTCTTAAAAACTGGTCAATAGGTTGAAAAAAGTAAAAAAATTTTAA
Source organism: Clostridia bacterium (assembly GCA_017503885.1). Lineage (GTDB taxonomy): Bacteria > Bacillota > Clostridia > Christensenellales > Borkfalkiaceae > UBA10281. The sequence continues at coordinate 2,224 of JAFVSF010000031.1, read as the reverse complement.
AAATTTTTGATTATTTTTCGTAATTATGCTTGATAAATTTAAAATGATGGTATATAATATTAATATACGTGTAATTTTACGATTAAAAGCGAGGTTTATGCGATGAGAACTTATCTTGGCAAAGTTTTAGACAAAAATCTTATTGATGAAAAGGGTTTTCCTGCAACCGTACGTGAAGACGGTTTTGACGTTGATGACGCTATATTAGGCGTTGCTTTAAGAGATGAGCAGAAATATTACCCAGACGACTATGCCGCATACGAAGAACTTGCAGCAGCTGCATTAGAGGCAACAGCACCAGTTGTTGAGGAAGATAAGCCTAAGTATATTCCTTCGCCTACGTTTGCTCAAAAAATGCTTAGAGCAGACGAGGTTATTCAAGATAGATACGACGAACTTAAAAACTATGCTCTTCGTTTTAAAAAGCTTAAGTCTAGAATTTCTAAAAAGTTCGACAGTATAAATCAAGGTAGACTTCACTTTGTAAAACTTTCAGTTGCAGGTAAAACTTTAAAACTTTACCTCAATATGGATATAAATGCAACAGATCCTAAGTTCCACTGTAAAGACATGGCTGATAAAAAGACTTACGTTACAGTTCCAGTACTTCTTCGTATTAAGTCTGGTAGAGCAGTGAGATATGCTAAGATGCTTATCGATCAATGTGCAGAACTTCACGGACTTAAAGAAAATCCTAAGTATGAAGAAGTTGATGCGATTGCTACCGTAGAACAATTCTTATACGGTGGAGATGAAGGCGACGCAGAATAAGGTTAAAGGCAAAGAGGTTGGAATTCCAGCCTCTTTTTTATCAAGAAGTTGCCGTTAGTCTGGTAGTATTTGATGTAAAAACGGCAGAATTTAAAAAAATCGTTATAAACTACCCCCTTAGGGGGTATTATTTTATAAAATATAATAAAAAATGATTGACAAACTTTAAAAGGTAGTGTAAAATGTATTAGCACTCCTTGGGGGTGTTAATTTTTTGGGAAGGCGAAAGATATGGCAAAAGGAAGTAGAACTAGAATCACTTTGGCGTGCACTGAATGCAAGCAGAGAAACTACGACGATTACAAAAATAAGAAAAACGATCCAGACAGACTTGAAATGAGCAAGTACTGTCCTTTCTGCAAGAAGCACACCATTCACAAAGAAACTAAATAATTGTTTCGAAATTAAAGCAGAGGTAACGATATAATGAAAAACCAAAAAGATACGGCTGTATCAAAACCTGTTGAGAAAAAGGTTGTGAAAAATAAAAAGCCTAATATTTTTAAGCGTATGTGGGTAAAAATCAAAGAGGTTTTCTCAGAACTTAAAAAGGTTACGTGGCCAACTTTTTCAACGGTGTTGAAGCAACTTGGATGCGTTCTTGGTATTGTTCTCGTTGTACTTGTAATCATCATGGCAATGGACTTCGGTCTTCAAAAGCTTTTGGTGTTAATGAGAGGTAACTGAGTATGAGCCAGGGAACGGCAAAATGGTACGTAATTCACACGTACTCGGGTTACGAAGCGCTTGTTAAGGATTCGCTTGAAAAGCTTATTGAGAATAATAATTTAAGTGATACCATATTGGATATTAAAATCCCAATGGAAGAAACTATTGAAGAAAAGAACGGTAAAAAGAAGGTTGTTTTAAGAAAAATCCTTCCTTGTTACGTTTTTATAAAAATGGTTTATTCTAACGATATGTGGTTTTTAATTACCAATTCTAGAGGCGTAACGGGCTTTGTCGGTCCTCAAGGTAAGGCAATTCCTCTTGGAGAAGACGAAGTTAAGAAAATGCGTCTTGAAGAGAGGGTTGAATCTTGTGACCTTACAATCGGCGATAACGTTAAAATTATCTCCGGTGCTTTGGATTCTTTTATTGGAACTGTTGAAGACCTTAATATGGAAACTCAAAAGGCAAAAGTTAAGGTGTCAATGTTTGGTAGAGATACAGAGGTTGAGGTTGATTTTATTCAACTTGATAAGATTGGCGAAGTTCAATAACCGATAAACATTATTATATAATATATATACCGAACTTTGTTTCGGTATTTTATCACGACTAAAAGCAAGTGAGAACTTGCCTTTATATAAGTGGGAGAGGCGTTAAATTTTTTCTATGACGCTTTCGTTAAAACCACAATTTATGGAGGAGAAATATGGCAAAGAAAGTTACTGCAATAGTAAAATTGCAATTAGCTGCCGGCAAAGCAACCCCAGGACCACCAGTTGGT
>JAFVSF010000030.1 GCA_017503885.1 Clostridia bacterium | reverse complement strand
TTTATTTACAATAATAATTTTATTGGCTTATATGCATCGCAAAAGTTAGTTACTGTTTTAAAATCTAAACCATTATCTAAAACAATAATTAGATGTTTTAAGCAATAACGTACTACTATAATAGTTAAAATAAAAACAAGTGAGGAAAATAATATGCAAAAAGTAAGAAAAGCCGTTATTCCTGTAGCAGGTTACGGTACTAGATTTTTACCTTTTACAAAGGCTGTTCCAAAGCCAATGTTACCAATTTTAAATAAACCAGCCCTTCAAGTTATTTCTGAAGAGGTTGTAAACAGTGGAATTACCGATATTCTTTTTATCGTTGGTTATAAAAAAGATATTTTAGAAAGCCATTTCCAAAAAGCAGAAGAACTTGAAACAATGCTTGAAAGTAAGGGTAAGTTTGACTTTCTCAAAGAAGTGCAATATCCAACTTCTATGGCTAATATTAGATGTGTTGTTCAAGAAGTTCAAAATGGTACTGCAAGTGCTGTTGCTCTTGCAGAAGAGTTTGTTGCAGGCGAGCCTTTTGCCGTTTTATTTGGCGATGACGTTATGTATCATGAAGGTAGACCGGTTATTGGACAACTTATCGATTTATATGAAAAATATGGCAAAACCGTTTTAGGTTGTAAGCGTGTTGGGTTTGAAGACGTTTGCAAATATGCTTCAGTTGAATTTGACAACGTTTTAGAAGATGACGTTTACAATATGACAAAGGTTACAGAAAAGCCTAAAAAAGGCGAAGCTAAAAGCGACCTTTCTCCATTAGGTAGATACGTTTGTTCTCCAAAAATCTTTGATATTATAAGGGATTTAGAGCCAGGTGCTAGTGGAGAATATCAATTTACAGATGCCCTTGATATCGAGGCTAAAACTAGTGGTGCCTTAGCATACGTGTTTAAAGGCACTAGATATGATATGGGAGATAGATTCGGTTATCTTAAAGCAAATATTGAGTATGGTCTTCGTGATGAAGAATTAAGTGCTAAATTAAAGGAATATTTAAAGGAACTCGTTAAATAAAATTTATGGAAAATATTCAATTCACCGAGGGTGTGTTCACGGCTATAAAAAACGCAAAAGCTCTTGCGTATAAATACAAGTTGAAGTACGTTGGCTCTGAACATATTTTATATGGACTTTTAACCTTGCCAAAATGTGAGGCGTGCAAATGCCTTGCAAGTTTTGGCGTGGAATTAAAACAATATTTTGAAATATTAAAGAAAACGTTTAATTTTAAGTCTGACCTCGGTGATTTTACTCCCGAGGCTAAGGGTGTAATTGACGAGGCAGGAAAAGTTTCTAGCAATTCTCAAGTTGGATACGTTTCTACCGAGCATTTATTACTTGCAATTCTTCGCAGAAAAGAGTGCAAGGCGTATATATTACTCAAACACCTAGGCGTAAATTATGATGCAATTTATCAAGAACTGACTGACAAGGTATTTAAATTGTCTCAAAATGAAGAGGTTGAAGGGGAAGATAATAATTCCAAGTCTAACCTTACGCCAACAATTTCAAATGAAAGCCCCTTAAATAAGTTTGGTTATGATTTAACAGCAAAAGCACGTGCAGGCAAATTAGACCCGGTAATTGGTAGAGATAAAGAGATTGAGCGTATAATACAATCGCTTTCTAGACGTACTAAAAATAGCCCTGTATTAATAGGCGAACCTGGTGTTGGTAAAAGTGCCGTAGTAGAGGGTCTTGCAATTCAAATTGCTTTAGGTCAAGTACCAGATACGTTAAGAGACAAGATAATTTTTTCAATAAACTTATCTGGACTTTTAGCAGGAACAAAATATCGTGGCGAATTTGAGGAAAGGTTTCAAGAGGCTATAAATTACGTTCAAAATGAAGGTAATATTATACTTTTTATTGATGAAATTCACAATATAATGGGTGCAGGTAATAGTGGCGATGGTAATATGGACCTTGCTGATATGCTAAAACCAATGCTTGCTAGAGGCGAGTTGCAAACTATAGGGGCTACGACTGTTGATGAATATAGGCGTTATATTGAGCCGGATTCTGCAATGGAGAGAAGATTTCAACCTATTGTGGTTGACGCTCCGTCTCCAGAGAGTGCAGTCCTTATTTTAAAAGGTTTAAAAGATAAATTTGAGGCACATCATAACGTTATTATAACTGATGAGGCGATAAAAGCCGCCGTTTATCTTTCCGATAGGTATATTACCGATAAAAATTTACCAGATAAAGCGATTGACCTAATTGATGAGGCTGCTGCAAAGGTAAATTTAAGGGTTAGAAGTATGCCTAACGATTATTCTTCAAAACTTCAGCAAAGAATTAATATGTCCAATGAAAAAGAGTATCATAAGCGTGTTGGAAATTATGATCAAGCGATGGTTTTGCAAGATAAAATAAATAAAATTCAAGATGAACTCGACGAAATTGAAAATCAAATGATAGAAAATAGAAGTTCATCCATACCATCTATAAAAGAAAACGACGTAGCCGAAGTAATTTCTGAAATAACTAGAATACCCCTTACCAAGTTGACTGCAAGTGAAAGTGAAAAACTTATGAGTTTAGAAGATGATCTTCGTGATAGGGTTATAGGGCAGGATAATGCAGTTACTTCAGTTGCAAAGGCTATAAAAAGGGCAAGAGCAAGTATTAAAGACCCCGATAGACCTATCGGCTCTTTTATATTCGTAGGCCCAACGGGTGTTGGTAAAACTGAACTGTCAAAAGCAATAGCAAACGTAGTTTTTGGTGACGAGTCGAGCCTAATTCGCATTGATATGAGCGAATATATGGATAAAAGTTCCGTTTCTAAACTTATTGGTGCACCTCCGGGCTTGGTTGGTTATGAAGAGGCAGGCGTTTTAAGCGAAAAAGTTAAACGCAAACCTTATTCTGTGGTTTTATTTGATGAAATTGAAAAAGCCCACCCAGAAATTTTTAATTTGATGCTTCAAATTTTAGATGAGGGTAGACTTACTGATAATAAAGGTAAGCTGATTAATTTTAAAAACACCATAATTATTTTGACGTCTAACGTCGGTGCAAATCTTTCTGCACAAAAACCATCGTTTGGGTTTGCTTCGGCAGAAAGAGAAGAGGATGAATTAAAAGATAGAATTTCAGAGTCTTTAAAGCAAAAATTTAGTCCTGAATTTTTAAACAGATTGGATGATATAGTAGTATTTAGACCTCTTTCTAAAGAGGATTGCTCTAAAATTGCAGATTTACTTTTAGACAAGTTAAAAAAGAGGCTTTTAGAAAGAGATATAAAGCTTACTATTGCAGCGTCAGCTTCAGACGTTATTATTGATGAAGGTTATGATGAAATATACGGTGCAAGACCTTTAAGGCGTGCAATTCAGAGAAGAATTGAAAATATGCTTTCTGAAGAGATAATTTCGGGCAGAATTTTAAATGGGGATACCATTACTATTTACGCAGACGAGGGAAGAATCCGTTACGTTAAAACGTGAGGTTAAAATGGATATAGGTGTTTCTACTGCAACTTTTTTTCTTCGCCGATATAACGAAGACTCTATTTCAATAATTAAAGATTTAGGTGGTAGAACTTGTGAGGTTTTTCTAGAGTGTCCATCTGAATATACAAAGGAATACGGCGAACTTTTACTTGAGCGAAAAGGCGATTTAAAGGTGCATTCTATACATGCCGTAACAATGAATTACGAGACTGAACTTTTTAATTCCTTTGACAGAGCGTATAACGATGCGTTAAAAAGTTTTTCCGACGTTTTAAATATTGGCAAGATGCTCGGTGCTAGTTGTTACACTATGCACGGAAGAGCAAGAATAAAAAAAGGTGCAGATTACGACAATTACGTAAAAAACGGCAAAAGACTAGAAGAACTCTGCAATTTTGCAAGAAATTATGATATTCAAATTTGTCTTGAAAACGTTCCTTGGGCACTTTGCAATCGTCCAGAATATTTTAGAGAAATAGTAAAATACGCCCCTAGTCTTTGTGCGACGCTAGACGTTAAACAAGCAAGAATTTCTGGTTACGATTATAGAGAATATCTAAATGCTATGGGGCAACGAATAAGAACCGTTCATTTATCTGACGTTGACGAAAATGGAAAGATAAGATTGCCAGGCAAGGGAACTTTCGATTTTGAAGAGTTATTCAAAAGGCTAAAAGACGTCGGTTTTAACGGAGATATGTTGATTGAAGTTTATAAAGATGATTATCAAGATGAAAGAGAAATAACTCAAAGTCTTGAATATTTAAATAATTTAAAAAACAAAATTTTTTGAGGAGGAAACGTATGTCTAAACGTTACTTAAACAGAGAATGGAGAAATTCTATGAGAATTCGCCTCGACTACAACAATATGATGAGTGAATTCGTTGGCGAAAAAGAAGGTTTTACTCTTAAAATGATTAATGCAGAAAGAAGTAAAGCACTTTCGGCATTAGAAAAAGTTAAGAATAATAGAGGCAAGGGCTGGTTAGGTTGGATGGATCTTCCTTTCAATCAAGCAGGCGTTGTTAAAGATATTAATGAAACTGCTAAAAAGATTAGAAAGACTGCAAAAAACTTTGTTGTTTTAGGTATTGGTGGTAGTGCTTTAGGTCCTATTGCCGTTTTCCAAGCACTTTGCCATCTTCACTATAACGACCTTCCTAACAAGGTTAGAAAAGGTCCTAAATTTTACGTTGAAGACAACGTAGATCCAGAGAGAATGAAAGCCCTTTTAGACGTTATAAACGTTGAAGAAACTGTGTTTAACGTAATTACAAAAAGTGGCTCGACTTCAGAGACAATGACTCAATATCTTATCATATACGATCTCCTTAAACAAAAGCTTGGTGATAAGGCAAAAGAACATATTATTGCAACTACTTCTTCAAATGCAGGAAATCTCATAAAACTCGCAAAATCCGAGGATTTTAAAACTTTTTATATTCCAGACGGCGTTGGTGGAAGATTCTCTGAACTTTGTCCTGTAGGTCTTTTACCTGCTGCAGTACTCGGTATAGATATTGGAGAAATGCTTGCTGGTGCTGCATATATGGATAAGCTTTGTATGAACACGTCTTTCTACAAAAACCCAGCACTTGTAAACGCAACGCTTCAATACGTTGCTATGAAGAAAGGCAAGAATATTTCAGTTATGATGCCTTATGCAGACGGTCTTAAATATATTGCAGATTGGTACTGTCAGCTTTGGGCAGAATCTCTTGGCAAAGAAGTTGATAACGATGACAAGGTGGTAAACGCAGGTCAAACGCCTGTTAAATCACTTGGTGTTACCGATCAACACAGTCAAGTTCAACTTTACACAGAAGGTCCTTTTGATAAAGTTATTACTTTCCTTGCAGTAGATAAGTATAGAGAAGAGGTTGTAATTTCAGACGGTTGCCACGATATACCAGACGTTCATTTCCTCTGTGGACATACAATGAACGAACTTATCGACGCTGAAAGGTCTGCAACCGAGTACGCTCTTACAACTAAAGAAAGACTCAATCACACGATATATCTTCCAGAAATAAACGCTTTTACTATCGGCGAACTCTTGTATTTCTTCGAAATGGAAACGGCGTTTGCAGGCGAACTTTTAGAGGTAAATACCTACAATCAACCAGGTGTTGAAAATGGTAAAAATGCAACTTACGCACTTCTTGGTAGAAAAGGTTACGAGGCTAAAAAAGCAGAATTAAATTCTGCACCTGCTAAAAAGGAAGAGTATTCTTGCTAATAAGTAATAAAATTTATTAAGTAACGACGTTAAAATTACGCTCCTTTTGGGGCGTAATTTTGTTTTATATATAAAAATTTCAACAAAATAACCTAACTTTTGTAAAAAATAACAAAATTTCTTTTTTGCTATTGAATTATAATTAATTATATAGTATAATTAATGGTGTATGAAAAGGAGAAGGTTATGGATAATTCGTTACCAAGATATTTATTCCATCAAGGAACAAATTTTCGTTCATACGAATATTTTGGTGCACACTTTGAAAAAAGGGGGCACAAGGCAGGCGTTGTATTTAGGGTTTGGGCAAATTCTGCGTTAAGCGTTTCAGTCGTAGGTGATTTTAACGGTTGGGATGACTCTTTGCACGTTATGGAAAACATTGGCAATGGCGTGTTTGAACTTTTTATTGAAGGTGTTAAACATCTTGCCAACTATAAATATGCTGTAAAGAATTATAGAGGAACAATTTTTAAATCAGACCCTTTTGCCTTTTATGCAGAACTTGCACCAAACACTGCATCTAAGGTATATAAATTTAAAGACTTTCAGTGGACGGATGATGAGTTTGTAAAGCGTAGAACTAATCAACCAAGTCATCACAACTTGCCAATGAACGTTTACGAAGTTAATTTAACCTCGTTTGTTAAAAAGCGTGACGGAGGACTTTATAATGCAAGAGAACTTGCTAAAATTTTAGTTCCTTACGTTAAAAAAATGGGTTACAATTACGTAGAATTTATGCCTATAACCGAATACCCGTTCGACGGCTCTTGGGGTTATCAAGTAACAGGATACTTTTCAGTTACTTCAAGACTTGGAAAACCCGAAGATTTTAAATATCTTGTAAATGAATTCCATAGAAACGGGATAGGCGTTATTATAGACTGGGTGCCTGCTCATTTCCCAAAAGATGAACACGGGCTTTACGAGTGGGACGGCTCGCCTTTATATGAAAATCATGGTTGGGATAGAATCGAGCATGCAACTTGGGGTACTAGAAGATTTGATTATGGCAGAACAGAAATTCAATCGTTTTTAATTTCTAGTGCAAACTTTTTCTTTGATAAGTATCACGTAGACGGTATAAGAGTAGATGCAGTTGCGTCAATGCTATATCTAGATTATGATAAAAAACCAGATGAGTGGATTCCAAACGAGTACGGCGATAACAAAAATTTAGAGGCTATAGCCTTTTTAAAGAAATTAAACGACGCAGTTCACGGTTCGTATCCTTATGCGATAATGATAGCAGAGGAGTCAACCTCGTATTCTATGATAACAAAGCCAACGAGTGAAGGTGGTTTAGGTTTTGACTATAAATGGAATATGGGTTGGATGAACGACGTGTTATCCTACGTGTCTGTCGATCCTTTGTTTAGAAAATATAACCATAATAAACTTAACTTTTCACTTTGCTACGCTTTTTCAGAGCATTACGTTTTACCAATATCGCATGATGAAGTCGTACATGGTAAAAAATCGCTTTTGGACAAGCAATTTGGCGAGTATGATCAAAAGTTTGCAGGCGTTAGAGCGTTTATGGGTTATATGATGTCGCACCCAGGCAAAAAACTTATGTTTATGGGTAGCGAATTTGGTCAGTTTAGAGAGTGGGCATATAAAGAGGGCTTGGAATTCTTTTTAAAAAAATATGAAAAACATGCAAAACTTTCTAAATTCTTTTTAGAACTTAATAATTTTTATTTAAATGAGCCGTGCCTTTATGGGGATGATGATGGATGGGACGGTTTTGAGTGGCTAATAGCAGACGATAGCGATAACAACGTTTTAGCATACAAGCGAAGATATATGGGCGAAGAGTTGATTTGCGTTATAAATTTCAGTGGTGTTGAAAAACAAGTGACGTTTGGCTCTTACGATGGCGAATATAAAGTCGTGTTTAACTCAGATTTAAAACGCTTTGGTGCAAACGGGCTAATTAAAAAGCGTGTTTATAAAGCAAAAAGAGGACAGTGGGGGAATTATGCGTCTTCTTTATGCGTTAAGCTTGACGGACTCTCGTTCGTTTATTTGAAAAAGAAAAAATGATATATGAAAATATATGTTGGAGGAAATATATGATTAACAAAAAAGAATGCGTGGCAATGTTACTTGCCGGCGGTCAAGGTAGTAGACTTTACGCTCTTACCAATAAGATTGCAAAGCCTGCAGTAACTTACGGTGGAAAATATCGCATTATTGATTTTCCACTTTCGAACTGTGTAAACTCTGGTATTGATACCGTGGGTGTTTTAACGCAGTATCAACCCCTTATTCTCAATGATTATATCGGCAATGGTGAGCCTTGGGATTTGGATAGATCGTATGGAGGAGCACACATTTTGTCTCCTTACCAAGCAAAACACGGCTCTGAATGGTTTAAAGGTACTGCAAATGCTATTTATCAAAACATTTCTTTCATAAAGAGATATAATCCAGAATACGTACTTATTCTTTCTGGTGACCACATTTATAAAATGAACTATGGCAAGATGCTTGAAAGACATAAAAAGTCTGGGGCAGATTGTACTATTGCTGCAATCAAAGTTCCACTTTCAGAGGCTTCAAGATTTGGTATTTTGAACGTTGATGAAGATGGGGTAATCTATCAATTTGAAGAAAAACCTGCTAAACCAAAGAGCGATCTTGCATCAATGGGTATATATATCTTCAGTGCGGAAAAACTTTATAAGTACTTAGAGGCTGATGAGGCTGATCCAAACAGTTCTAAAGACTTTGGTAAAAACGTTCTTCCTACTATGCTTGAGGCAGGCGAAAAGATGGTTTCTTATACGTTTGACGGTTATTGGAAAGACGTAGGAACTATCAACTCTCTCTTTGAGTCTAATATGGATTTACTTGGTAACGCTCCAGAATTTGACATTTCTGATCCAAGTTGGAGAATTAGATCTCGTAATCCTATTGCTCCTCCTCATTACGTTGGCGAAAATGGTAGAGTTGTAAATTCTATAGTTGCATCTGGTTGTGAAATAGAAGGTATCGTAGAAAACAGTATTTTATCTCACGACGTAGTAATTAAAAAAGGTGCAGTCGTTAAAAATGCAATAATTTATAGTGGAACTACTATTGGTGAGGGTGCTCAAATAAATTATTCTATTATTGACGAAAACGTAGTTGTTGGCAAAGAGGCAAAAGTCGGCGAAGAGGCTAACGTAGACCTTAAGATAAGCGTGCTTGGTAGAGATATTACCATTTCTGATGGTAAGCAAGTTAAAGCAGGCGAAATTATTGATGAGAACGTGTAAGGGGGTAAAATTATGAAAAGAGCATTAGGTTTAATTTTTTCAAATATTCACGATGATAACGTGCCTGAACTTACCGTTAAAAGGACGGTAGCATCTATACCTTTCTGTGGTCGTTATAGACTTATAGACTTTGCACTTTCTAATATGGTAAACTCTTCAATAGCAAAAGTTGGCGTTATTACGAAGAGTAACTATCAATCGCTTATGGATCACTTGGGTAGTGGTAAAGATTGGGATTTAGCAAGACACTATGGTGGTTTATATATTCTTCCTCCATTTGGCGTACTAGAGAATAATTCTCTTTATACTACTAGACTTGAGGCTTTAAAGAACGTTATAGGATTTTTAAGTAAATCTACTGAAGAATTCGTTGTTATGAGCGATTCTGATATGGTTTGTAACATTAACTTTAAGCCAATTATTAAAAAGCACGTTGAGTCTGGTTCTACAATGACTCTCGTTTACGTTGACAAAAAAAGAGATAGTGTAGTAGGTTCGAACAATGCGTTTTTAAAAGTTAAAGACGGTGTAATTTGCGACCTTGCTTTTGATAGTAAAGATGATGAAGTTCAACTTTATACAAATATTTGTATTGTAGAAAGAAGAGTGTTAATCAACCTTATTGCAGAGGCTATTTCTCACGGAAGAAAGCATTTCTTAAAAGACGTTGTAATTCCAGAACTTAAGGCTGGTAGAATCGGTGCTTATAAACACGATGGATATTACGAAGAAATTACCACTCTTGGTAAGTACTACGACGAGAGTATGAGATTTCTTGATAAAGACGTTAGAGAAGAAGTGTTTAGAAAGGCTAACGTTTATACTAAGGTTAAGGATTCTGCTCCTACTAAATACGGCGAAAATGCTGTTGTTAAAAATTCTCTCGTTGCAGACGGTTGCCAAATAGAGGGCGAAGTTTATAACAGTATAATTTTCCGTGGAGTAAAAGTTGGAAGAGGAACTGTTGTTAAAAACAGTATTTTAATGCAAAACACAATCACTGGCGAAAATATTACGCTTAATTGTGTTATTGCAGATAAAAACGTAGTTGTTAAAGACGGAAGAACACTTTCTGGTCACGAAACACATCCGTTCTTTATTTCAAAAGGAACTGTAATTTAATTTGGAGGTTTTATGGCAGTAAAAAAGACTACTGAAACTAAAGCTAAAACTACAAAATCAAAAGTTAGTGTAGAAATAGTGCCTAAAAAGTCAATACTATTCGTAGCGTCAGAGGCTAACCCGTTTGCAGGAACGGGTGGTCTTGCCGACGTTATTGGTTCACTTCCTAAAGCACTTGCTAAAAATGCAAATTTTGACGTTAGAGTTGCAATTCCACTTTACGCAAGCGTTGATTATGCGTGGAGAGAAAGATTTACTTTTGTTGGCAATTTTAACGTTCCACTTGCTTGGAGAAATCAGTATTGTGGTGTTTATTCTTATAAATACGAAGGTGTTACTTTCTATTTTATAGATAACGAATATTATTTTAAGCGTAAAGGTTTATACGGACATGGAGATGATGGCGAAAGATTTGCCTTTTTCTCTAAAGCCGTTTTAGAGATGATGAGATATTTAGATTATTATCCAGACCTTATGCACAGCCACGATTGGCAATCTGCACTCAGCATAATTTATCTTAAAACGCTTTATCAAGGTCAGTACGGCTACGATAATGTCAGAGCGGTATTCACTATTCATAATATAGAATATCAAGGCAAGTTCGGTTTTGACGTTTTAGGAGACGTTTTCGGTCTGCCCGAAGAGGCTAGAAGTATAGTTGAATACGCCGGATGCGTAAACCTTATGAAGGGTGCAATTCAAGTTGCAGAAAAGTTCTCAACTGTTAGTAGAACTTATGCTAGCGAGATTAAAGACGCATTCTTTGCACATGGTCTTCAAGATATTATCGCTGAAAACGAATTTAAAATGACGGGTATTTTAAACGGTATAGACCAAGACGTTTACAGTGCGTCAAAAGACACTAAGTTGTTTGCAAACTATACTGCAACAAAACCTGAAAATAAATCGATATGTAAGGCAGAACTTCAAAAAATGCTTAATCTCCCAGAAAGGGAAGACGTTCCTGTAATATCTATAATTACAAGACTAGTTTCTCAAAAGGGTTTAGATCTTATTAAAGCAGTATTTGAAGATATATTGAGTGAAGACGTTCAAATTGTAATTTTGGGTACTGGCGATAGCGAGTATGAAGATTACTTTAAGTTTATTGCAAGCCGTTACGAGGCTAAATGTAGAACAATTATTGCATATAACAAGGATTTGGCAAGTAAGATTTATTCTGGCTCTGACATATTCCTTATGCCTTCTAAACACGAGCCATGTGGTCTTTCGCAAATGATAGCATGTAAATATGGTACTGTTCCTGTAGTTAGAGCAACTGGAGGACTTGCCGATAGTATTGACGCTTTCAACGATGGAGAAAGAAAAACTGGTAACGGTTTTAAGTTCTACACTTATAATGCCCACGAGATGCTTTACGTAGTAAAAGACGCAATCTTCACGTTTGGAGATAAAAAGCAGTGGGTTAAACTTATTAAAAATGCAATGAAGACAGATTTCTCTTGGAAGAGGTCTGCTTTAGAATATGAAAATTTATACAACGACATTTTGATGTAACAGGAGTTATTAATGAGCACGATTGAGGAAATTACCCCCAAAGAGACAAAAGACGCTATTTGTGGAAAACTGTCAAGATATTTCGGTATAGAACTTAAAGACGCTACGCCAGAGCAACTTTATAAGGCAGTAGTTATGACGGTTAGAGATATATTACTTGAAAAGCGTAATAGTTATCATCACAAGATGAAGGCTGAAAAAGGCAAGAGAGTATATTATCTTTGCATGGAATTCTTGCTTGGTAGATCACTTAAAAATAACGTCTATAACCTCGGCATTGAAGATCAAATCAACAAGGCTTTAAAGTCGAGAGGTGTTAAGTTAGAAGATTTATACGAATTAGAGCCAGACGCAGGTCTCGGCAACGGTGGTCTTGGTAGACTTGCAGCATGCTTTATGGATGCTTTAGCATCTGGCAATTACCCAGCAATGGGTTATTCCATACGCTATGAATACGGTCTTTTTAAGCAAAAGATTGTAGAGGGTTGGCAAACTGAACTTCCAGACGTTTGGCTACCTGGTGGCGAAGTATGGCTCACTCAAAGAGCAGATATGGCTGTAAAGGTAAAATTCGACGGTAAAATTTTAGAAGATTGGACGGAAAATGGTATGAAAATCCGTCACGTTGACTGTAAAGAAGTCGAGGCTACGCCTTACGATATGATGATTTCGGGTAAAAATTCCGAAGCCGTTTCAGTTCTTAGACTTTGGGCTGCAAGAAGCGTAAGAAATTTCGATATGAAATCTTTCTCAGAGGGTGATTATTTCCTTTGTATGCAAGAGGACAACGAGGCAGAACTTATTTCTAAAGTTCTTTACCCATCAGATAACCATTCGGAGGGTAAGTCTTTAAGACTTAAACAGCAATATTTCCTTGTTTCAGCATCACTTCAAAACATTTTAAACGAGCATTTGAGAAGATACGGTGATTTGCATACTCTCCCAGATAGAGCGGCAATCCATATTAACGATACGCACCCAGCACTTTGTATTCCAGAACTTATGCGTCTTTTAATGGACGAACATGGCTTTAGTTGGGATGATGCTTGGAATATTGTTCTTAAAACAGTTGCTTATACTAACCATACGGTTTTAAGCGAGGCTTTAGAAAAGTGGAACGAAGATCTAGTTGCGAGAAAGTTGCCTAGAATTTACAATATAATTCAAGAAATTAACCAAAGATTCTGTGCTGATATGTGGAATTTATTCCCAGGAGATTGGAATAAAATTGAAAGAATGTCAATTCTTTCTCACGGTCAAGTAAGAATGGCAAACCTTTCAGTTGTAGGTTCTCACAGTGTAAACGGTGTATCTGCACTTCACAGTGATATTATAAAAAATAGTATTTTCAAAGATTTCCACGACGCATATCCAGAAAGATTTACTAACGTTACAAACGGTATTGCGTATAGAAGATGGCTTTGTCAGTCAAATAAAGAACTCACTTCATTATTAACTGATTGCATTGGCGATGGATTTGTTACTGACGCATCTCAACTTGCTGAATTTAAAAAGTTTGAAAACGACGAGAGCGTTTTAAAACGCCTTGCAGAAATTAAG
>JAFVSF010000029.1 GCA_017503885.1 Clostridia bacterium | reverse complement strand
GTTGGTCACCAAGGTTTTGAAAGCGAAACAGTAAACGCAGGCTAGCGAAGTAGATAAACCTTTAAAATAGAAAAGTTATGGCGTGACACACCCTGCGTCACGCCACCACAATTTAATTAATCTTTGTAGAATATTATTCTTCTACAGGTGCGCCTACTGGGCAAGTTGCAGCACAAGCACCACAACCGATGCAAGCTTCAGCGTCGATAACATAAGTATCTGCTCCTGCAGAAATAGCTGCTACAGGGCAAGCTTCAGCACAAGCACCACAGTTAATACAAGCGTCAGTAATTTTGTATGCCATTAGTTTTTACCTCCGTTTTAGAATTTACCTAGATAAACTCTATTTTTTATTATTATAACACATATTTTTTAATTTGTATATGATTTTTCAAACTTTTTCGTATTAATTTTAGTTATACCGTGTTCATAATTTTGAAAAATTAGTCCTCTAAATCGGCAAGTGCTTTTTCATCGGCAGAACTTGCTTCAACGTCTTCTATCTTATTCGCCTTTTTAACTTTAATGTCACAAAGTTTAAAATCTTTAAATACGAGAGAGCCGTCTCCACTTTCAATCTTAACCTTAACCAACATTTTAAGCATATTATTAGAAATAACGGTTGCTTTTCCATCTGGAGTTATAACTTCACTGCCTATTTTAGGCATAAGTTTAAACGTCTCGCTATAATGAGCGTTTTCGTACTCAAGACAGCACATAAGTCTTCCACAAAGTCCACTAATTTTAGTAGGATTAAGTGATAAACCTTGAGTTTTTGCCATTTTGATAGTTACCTTTCTAAAATCTGGCATACAACTAGCACAACAACAAACTCTTCCACATGGTGCTATTCCACCCAAAATTCTCGTTTCATCTCTTATTCCAACTTGGCGAAGTTCAATTCTTATATGAAAAGCCGATGCTAAATCCCTTACAAGTTCTCTAAAGTCAATTCTGCCCGCCGCCGTAAAATAGAAAATCACCTTGCTGTTATCAAAGGTAAATTCGGCGTCGATAAGTTTCATTTTAAGCCCTCTCGCCTCTATTTTCTCGTTAGCGAGTTTTAAAGCCGACGGAACTTTATCCTCGTTTCGTTGAACTCTCGCCTCGTCGTCTTTAGTTGCTCTTCTAGAAATTGGTTTTAAAGGCTGAACTATTTCGGATTCGGGAACATCTTTAGGCTCGATAACAACCGTGCCAAATTCAACGCCCCTTGCAGTTTCAACAATTACTCCAGAGCCTTTTTTATAAAACGCATTGGCAGGGTCGAAATAATAAACCTTGCCAGTATGCTTAAATTTTATTCCTACAATTTTAGCCATTTATGTTTCTCCTCTAATATACCAAAAAGGATTGTGTCTACCGTCATTTGCACGTTTGAACTAAAGTTTATAGCCCTCTCTTTTGAAGAAAGAATATCTTCTATTGCAAGCAACGCCCCCACACTATACTCGTTTAACGCCGTATCATTTAAAAGCCCTGCAAGTTTTAATTTAGTAACACGCATTACTTCTGCTTTCATTTCTGCGACAAATTGAGTGAGGTTGTCTTTGTCAATTTTAGACGAAAATTTAACCACGTCTTTAGAAGATTTCATCTCCGTAAGCACTGCTCTACATAACGCAGTAGTTTTTTCCACACCACTATCTTCGTATATTCTAACTATTTCAGAGAGTCTTCCTCCTCCACCTGCTATAGCCTTATCTAACTTTTTAATATCTGAAAACTCACCAATAAGTGTGTTTTTTAATATCTTATCTCCAAACGGAGGTACGTCTATACGCTTTACCCTTGATTTTACGGTAGGCAGTAGCGAATAGTCCATTGTTGCTCCCATTAAAATACAAACGTTTGCAGGAGGCTCTTCTAAAGTTTTTAAAATCTTGTTTTGTGCTGCTCCGTTCATATTTTCCACGTTGGAAAGCACGAAAAGTCTTATTTTATTTTCTAGTGGTTTTATATACGTTTGCGAAAGAAGGTCGTCTACGTCGGCAGTTAAAATCTTCGTTCCCTCTCTAGGATAGAAAGAGCAATCGGCATACGATTCTTCGCCTATGAGTTTGCACACTCTACACTTATTACAACCGTCGTCATCGCAAGCGATAAGGCGTGCAAAAACCTTTAGATACTCTTTGAGAAAATCTGCATCAGGGCAAACGATAAGATAAGCGTGGCTAAGTGAATTACGCTTTTTTTCGCCTGCGATTATCTTATATGCATTTGTCGACCTAATTAACTCCTCTACGTACATTTTAACCTATTATTTGCCTCTTTTTAAGTATTTTTATTATATCCTCAAAAACTTCTTCAGCACTTTGCTTTGCGTTGATTACTGCTATTCTATGAGGATTATCTTTTGCAAGTTGTTTGTAGCCTAAATAAACCTTTTTATGGAATTCTAGACCACTTTGCTCCAATCTATCATCTTTATCTGCTCCACCTTTACGATTAAACGCATCTTCGGGCGAGATGTCTAAAAATATAGTTAAATCTGGCATACAATTTTCAACGGCATAAACGTTTACACCTTTTACAAAATCCATACCAAGTCCTCTCGCATACGCTTGATAAGCAAAGGAAGAGTCGATATATCTATCACAAACTACGATTTTGCCACTTTGTTTTGCTGGTAAAATCTTTTCTTTTACGTGTTGAACTCTAGATGCAGAATATAATAAAGCCTCGGTTTCATCTGCCATTTCAACGTTCTTTCCGTCTAATATTATTGCCCTTATTTTCTCTGCGATTGGCGTACCTCCCGGCTCTCTCGTAAAGATAAAATCTTTGCCACTCTCTTTTAAAAACTCTTCAAGTTTTTTAAGTTGAGTTGATTTACCCGAGCCTTCGCACCCCTCTAAAGTTATAAAAAAACCCTTTTTACACATTGACGTTATACCTACTGTAAGTTTCTATCAAATATCTTAAAAATCCGAGCGTTTCATACTGCAAATCTTCTTGCTCGCTATGAAAATCGAACACACACGCCACCAAACCTTCTGCCGTTGGAACTCCGTCTGCATAAGTAAACCAAGTATCCTCAACTTTCGGCACAGTAGAGTCTTCCAAAAATGGTTGATTTAATTTATAAAGGTCAATACCAAAAGGTTTGATTTCTGTTAAATCTTCCACTTTTTTACCTAAAGAATCGTAAGTATACAATTCGCCATACCACAAAAAGTCGTTACCTGCTTTTATAGCCTTTTCTATAGCCGTACTTACGTATAAATAGTTTTCATATAAAAGCTTTATTCTATTGTATTCATTTTGAACACCCATTGCTTTTTGTTGGGCAGTTCTGTATGTCTTTCTATAATTTCCTTTACCCTTGCCTACAATTCTAGTATTTAAGAAATAATCTTTTATAGCCTCTTCGTTGATAGCCCAACTGCCATCTAGTTTTTCTACTACAAAATCATTGTTAATGCAATAATCCTTTGCACTTTTTAACAACGTTTCTATATCGTAAAAATAGTAAGAATTTACTAACGATATTATGTCTGCTTGTTCTGCATTTTCAGTCTTTGTTTCAGCCCTTTCATCACTTATTATCATAACGTCACCTTCGCTAGTGCTTCTTTTAAGCGATAACATATAACTTGCACTATACTGCCCTGCCGAAACTATGTTGCTTGTAGACAATTTTAAAAGGTCATAAGAAAAATAGCCTTTCTTTTTAATATTGTCTAAAACCTCTTGATTTCTTTCAACTGAACCAGCAGTAAACACATTGTCGTAGGTATGAAAATAGAACTCCTGCCCAACGGTAATTCTAGTGCCTAACGTTGTAAACAAAAGCGACCATACAATAATTCCTGCCACTATTGAGAGTATTATTTTTATCCAGTCGTAACTAAGAAGATTTTTTATTCTTTTACTATTAATCTTTAT